>NZ_ALIY01000061.1:0-40903 GCF_000283035.1 Actinomyces sp. ICM58 | reverse complement strand
CGTGGTGTTCCACGGGCGGCCCCCCAAGGCCAGCTTAAGGGTCAGGCCTTCTTGCGCTTGGCAGGAGCCTCGCCCAGCTCGAAGGACTCGACAACGGCCTCGGTGGCCTCAGTGTCATCGGAGGCGGCCACGGTCAGGGCGCCCACTGCCTTCGATGCGGCCTCCAGGTCGCCCTTCACGGACTCCAGGGCCTCCACCTGAGCCTGCGGGGCGCGCACCGTCACAGCCAGGAACGGCGTGCGCGGCGACACCTTCGCCTCAGACTTCACGCGGCGCAGTGCGATCAGAGCAGAGGACGCGGCCTCCAGCACCGAGGGATCGCCCTCGACGCCGGCCAGGTCCGCCACCACCGGCCACGGGGCGGTGTGCACGCTTCCCTCGCGGTACCAGCTCCACACCTCTTCCGTCACATACGGCAGGTAGGGGGCCAGCAGGCGCACGACGTTATCAATAACGATCGCCAGAGCCGCACGGGCAGACGCGGCCGAAGCCTCGTCCCACGCGCCATCACGGTTGTAGGCGCGCTCCTTGGCCAGCTCCAGGTAGTCGTCGCAGAACGTCCAGAAGAACGACTCCGTGACCTCGAGCGCGCGAGAGTGCTCGTAGGATGCCAGGGCAGCCGAAGCCTCGTCAATGACGGAGGCCAGCGCCGCCAGCACCGAACGATCCAGCGGCACCGTCACCAGCGCCGGATCCAGATCGATCGCCGCGCCCTCGCCGCCCATCGTCAGGGCAAACTTCGAGGCGTTCAGCACCTTGATCGCCAGGCGGCGACCAATCTTCATCTGCTGCTCGTCGAAGGCCGCATCCAGGCCCAGGCGAGCCGACGCCGCCCAGTAACGCACGGCATCCGAACCGTACTTCTCCAGGATGCCCATCGGGGTCACGACGTTGCCCTTAGACTTGGACATCTTCTTGTGGTCCGAATCCAGGATCCAGCCCGACAAGCCCGCGTGCTTCCACGGGAGCGCACCGAACTCCAGGTCCGCGCGCACCACGGTCGAGAACAGCCACGTGCGGATGATGTCCTGGCCCTGCGGGCGCAGATCCATCGGGTACGTGCGAGCGAAGAGGTCCTCGTCATCCAGCCAGCCACAGGCCAGCTGCGGGGACAGCGAGGACGTCGCCCACGTGTCCATGATGTCCAGCTCGCCCACGAAGCCGCCGGCCACGCCGCGCTGATCCTCCGTGTAGCCCTCCGGCACGTCCGTCGACGGATCAACCGGCAGAGCAGCCTCAGACGGGGTGATGATGTCGTCATAGTTGACCTGGCCGTCCGCGTCCACGCGGTACCACAGCGGGAACGGCACGCCGAAGAAGCGCTGACGGGACACCAGCCAGTCGCCCTTCAGGCCCTTCACCCAGTTCTCGTAGCGCACGCGCATGAAGTCCGGGTGGAACTCCAGCTCGCGGCCGCGGCCGATGAGCTCCTCGTTCAGGTCCGCTCCCGAGGACGGGTTCGTCCACGCGCGGCCACCGTTACGGATATACCACTGGCGCGAGGTGACGATCTCGAGGGGCTTGTCGCCCTTCTCGAAGAAGTTGGTCTGACGCATCGTCTTGGTCGGCTCGCCCTTCAGCTCGCCCGACTCGCGCAGGGCGGCCACCACGGCCTCGCGCGCGGAGAACGTCGTCTTACCGGTGATCTCGGCGAAAGCCGCGCGGCCCGCATCGGTCGTGATCCACTCGGGGGTCTCGGTGATGATGCGGCCGTCCTTGCGCAGGATCGCGCGCAGCGGCAGCTCCAGGTCACGCCACCAGTCAATGTCGGTCGTGTCGCCGAAGGTACAGCACATGGCGATGCCCGCGCCCTTGTCCATCTCCGCCTCGGGGTGGGGCAGGATCGGCACCTCGACGCCGTACACGGGGGAGGCGACCGTCGTGCCGAACAGCGGCTTGTAACGCTCGTCGTCCGGGTGAGCGATCAGGGCGACGCAGGCGGCTAGCAGCTCGGGGCGCGTCGTCTCGATGCACACGTCCACGCCGTCCTCGACGGGCGCGCCGGCGGCGGCAGCCTTCGCGGCGGCCTCGGCGTCGGTGATGTGGAAGGCCAGGCGGTGGTAGAAGCCCGGGTACTCGCGGCTCTCCAGCTCAGCCTGGGCGACCGCCGTCTGGAAGGTGACGTCCCACAGGCCCGGGGCCTCGGCCTGGTAGGCCTCGCCGCGCGCCAGGTTACGCAGGAACGCAGCCTGGGCGACCTTGCGCGCACGCGCACCGATCGTCTGGTAGTTCTGCTTCCAGTCCACGCTCAGGCCCAGGTAGCGCCACAGCGCCTCAAACTGAGCCTCGTCCTCGACGGTGAGGCGCTCGCACAGCTCCACGAAGTTCTTACGGGAAATCGGCTTTTGGTCGCGAGCCTTGATCGACTTGCCGTCGCCGCCCACGTGCGGGGGCTCAAAGTCGGGGTCGTAGGGCAGCGTCGCATCCACGCGCACGCCGAAGTAGTTCTGCACGCGGCGCTCGGTGGGCAGGCCGTTGTCGTCCCACCCCATCGGGTAGAACACGGACTTACCGATCATGCGCTGGTAGCGGGCCACGACGTCGGTGTGCGTGTAGGAGAACACATGGCCGATGTGCAGGGAGCCGGATACCGTCGGCGGGGGAGTGTCGATCGAGTACACCTGCTCGCGCGTCGCGGTGCGGTCAAAAGCGTAGGTGCCCTGGTTTTCCCAGGCCTCACCCCACTTGGCTTCGAGGCCTTCGGGGGCGGCGCGGTCGGGCACGCGAGGCGCCTGCGCACGGGTGTTCATGGCCATAATTGAGTTGTCTCCATCCGAGTCGTGGACTGTTTGCCCCACTAGCGTACTTTTGTGCGGGTACGCCGGTCCAACGCAGCGCCGACGCAGCGGGTGCGGGTTGCTCACACGGGCCGTTACAAAAGTTCCTCTCGTGGCGCGGTCGGGTGAAGTGAAGCGCGCGGGGATACCGTGGTGTCAGGCAGGGGAACCGGGACGAGGCCTCCTCGGGAAAGGGGATCAACCGTGAGCACGCAATCGCTGGGCGAACAGACCGTGGACCTGTTGGCGCGCCTGGTGCGCCTGGGCTGCGTCAACGACTTGACCGCCGATTCGGGCGGGGAGGAGCGAGCCGCCGACCTCCTTGAGGACTTCTTCGCCGATCTGCCCGTGTCAATCGAACGGATCACCCCGCACCCTGGGCGCACCACCCTCGTAGTCACGGTCGAGGGTGCGGATCCGCGCAGCGGCGGCACGCCCCTGACCCTCATGGGGCACACGGACGTCGTGCCCGTCGATGAGGCCAAGTGGACGCGCGATCCCTTCGGCGCCCAGATCGAGGACGGCGTCATGTGGGGGCGCGGCACGGTCGACATGCTCCACCTGACCGCGGCGATGGCCGTCGTCACCCGCGAAGTCGCGCGCCGCGCCCAGGACGGTAATCCTCCCGCGCGTTCTCTGGTGTTCGTGGCCGCCGCAGACGAAGAAGCACGAGGAGGGCTCGGCGTCCCGTGGATCGGTGAACACCGGCCGGACGCCTTCCCCTGGGAGGCGGCCCTATCCGAGATGGGAGGGGCGCGCATCGTGGGAGCCAGGGGAGGGGAGAGCATCGTCATCGTCGTCGGCGAAAAGGGGGCCGCCCAGCGCCGCCTCCACATCCGCGGCGACGCCGGCCACGGCTCGGTGCCGCTGGGCCGCACGAGCGCCGTCGAGCGGCTCGCACAGGTGAGCGCGGCGCTGTCCTCCGCTCGCTGGCCCGCCGCCACGGACGAGGTCTGGGCCGGCTTCGTGCGCGCCTTCGAGTTCGATGCGGCGACCGAAGAGAGCTTGATCCACGGAACCTACGAGGGCGACTACTCCGAGTTCGGGGACCTGGCCGCCTACGCCCACGCCGTCTCCCACGTGACCGTCGCCCAGACCGTGGCCCGCTCGGGCGGGCCCATCAACGTCATGCCCTCCCACGCCACCCTCGAGCTGGACATCCGCACGCTGCCCGGCATCGACGACGATGATGTGGACGCCGCCATCACCGCGGCCCTCGGCGACCTCGCCGAGCACGTGACCATCGAGCGCCTCCTCAGCGAGCCCGCCACGGCCTCGTCGATCGACACCGGCCTGTACCGAGCGATCGAAGCGGCGCTGAGTCGACGCTACCCGGGCGTGCGCGTCGTCCCCGTCCTCATGCCCGGTGGAACCGACCTGCGTGTGGCCCGCAGGCGTGGGGGCATCGGATACGGGTTCGGGGCCTACGACAGCGGCGCCAGCCTGGGCGACGTCTACGCCCAGCTCCACGCCCACGACGAACACATCGCCCTTGCGGACGTGCGCGCGACCGCCGAGGTGCTGCACAATGTCACGACCACCTACCTGGGCGCATAACGAGGCCGGGGCCAGGTCACGTGAACAGTGAACCCAGCCCCGGCCTCGTCAATGAGAGCGACGGTATTACAGGACCATCGCCGCGATCCAGCCACCGATCAACAGCGGAATGTTGTAGTGGATGAACTCGGGGATGACCGTGTCCCGCATGTGGTCGTGCTGACCATCCACGTTCAGACCGGCTGTCGGGCCAAGCGTCGAGTCGGACGCGGGAGAACCGGCGTCGCCCAGCGCGCCCGCCGTGCCGATGATCGCGACCGTGGCGACGGGGGAGAAGCCCAGCGCTATGCACAGGGGCACGTAGATCGCGGAGATGATCGGCAGGGTCGAGAAGGACGAGCCGATGCCCATCGTGATGACCAGGCCCACCAGGAGCATAATGACGGCGGCCAGCGCCTTGGAGCCGTTGAACATCGCGGAAGTCTGCTGGACGAGGGGCTCAATCTGGCCCGACGCCTTCAGAACCGCGGCGTAGCCCTGCGCGGTGATCATGATGAGGCCGATGAGGCTCATCATCTTCATGCCGCCACTGAACACGTCGTCGGCCTGCTGCCACGGCACGACGCGCATGGCGAGCATGAGGCACAGGCCCACGAGGGCACCCACGAGCAGCGGGTCGGCCTCGGAATCCATCTTGGTCAGGACAGCCTGGATGACGAAGCATGCGACGAGGGCCACGACGGCCGCCCAGACCTTCTTCATGTCGACGGGCTTGTTGTCGCTCTTGCTGAATTCCGTCTCGCGCTGCTCGTACTCGCGCGGCTTGCGGTAGGAGACGAACAGGGCAATGAGGCAGCCCACGGCCATCGAGGCGGCGGGGATCGTCATGGCGGCCATCGGGTTGACGATGCCCTCGACAGGCAGGCCCGCGTCCTCAATATTCTTGTAGAGAATGTCGTGCAGGAAGATACGACCAAAGCCAATCGGCACAAACATGTAGGTGGTGACGATGCCGAAGGTGATCGCACAGGCGACCAGGCGGCGGTCCATCTTCAGCTCGTTCATGACGCCGATGAGCGGGGGTACCAGCAGCGGAATGAACGCGATGTGAATCGGGATGAGGTTCTGGCTCATCACGCCCATGACGAGGACTCCACCGAGGATGCCCCACTTCGCGGAGCGAGCCACGCGCGCCGAGTTAGAGTCGTCAGCGTTGCGCAGCTTAGCGATGATCCAGTTCGCCAGCAGGCGCGGCAGGCCCGAGTGGGCCACCGACATTGCGAACGCGCCGAGCAGGGCGTAGGACAGGGCGATCTTAGCGCCGCCGGCGAGGCCATCCTGGAAGGCGACCATCGTGCCGGATATACCCAATCCGGCCACCAGGCCGCCCACCAGCGAGGCGACGAAAAGAGAGATGACGACGTGCACGCGAGCGATGCTGAGGGCCAGCATGACAATCACGGAGAGCACGACTGCGTTGAAAAGCAACATGAGCGTTCCTGTGTTGAGGGTGCGCGAAAGCGCCAAATAAGGGGGAGATAAGCCGCGTCGCGGCAGGGTGTAGTGTCAGCCGAGATGGGAATCGGCGTGGATGGAGGCGTCGACGGCACCTACCAGTGCACTCGACAAACCACCTTCCTCGGCGGCCAGCAATCCTGCGATCGTGGTGCCGCCGGGGCTCGTCACCCGGTCAATGAGTTGCGCGGGGATCGTGCCCGCCTCGCGCTCGGCGAGGAGCAGCGCGGCCGACCCCACCATCGCCTGCGCCGCGATCTCGACGGCGCTGTCCTTGGACAGCCCGTACTTGAGGCCCGCGCGGGCGAAAGAATCAATGATGTGGAAATACCAGGCCGGAGAGCACGAGGCCAGGGCCTGGAAAACAGGGAAATAGTCCTCGTCGATGAGGACGGTACGCCCAACCGAGTTCATGAGGTCGCGCACGGCGTTGACCTGATCGTCGGTGGTGCGGGTGGCCGTCAGGGCCGTCATGGACTGCCTGACGGTGGCTGCCACGTTCGGCATCACGCGAATGAGGGGAATGCCCGAGCCGAAATCCTGCGTGATTTGGTCGAGGGTACGCCCGGCGGCCAGGGACACGACGCACGCGTCGGGGCGACCGACCACACTGGGGGCTATCTCCTTGATGACCGCGCGCTGATCCTTGGGCTTGACGGCCAGGATGACGATGTCGGCCTGGCGGGCCAGGGACACGTTCGAGGACGCGGCGGTCGCGCCCAGCTCGTCGGCCAGGTCGCAGGCCTTGTCGGGCGTGCGGTTGGAGAAGATCAGCGTCGCGGGATCGACACCGGACGCGACGGCACCGCGAGCGATGGCCTGGGCCATGGCTCCCGTCCCGATAAATCCGATGCGCATGAGGGGCTCCCCGCGTGTGTTGGTTACTTGCCACGCAGCCTACCCGCATTTTGCCTGCGCTTGGTGCAGTGGTCGCACTGTGAGACGAGGCCGGGGCGAAGGCACCTGAAACGGCGACCTCAGCCCCGGCCTCGTGAGGGGGAAACGGCGAGAACGTGCGCCTCAGCGCTTGCGCGTCCCGAAGATGGAACGGGTGATCTCGCGTCCGGCGGTGCGCAGTACCGACCCGAGGGCGTTTTCGACCTGGCGTGCGCGACGCTCGGCGGCGCGCTGGCGCGCGGCCTCCTCGCGTTCCGCCTGCTTGTCGGCCTGGCGGCGCAGTCTCTCCATTTCCTTCTGGCGGGCGGCCTCTTCCTTGGCGGCGGCCTTCTCCGCTTCCTTTGCTGCCTTCTCAGCCGCCTTCTCGGCCTCCTTGCGGGCCTTCTCCTCCTCCTTGGCGGCCGCCTCCCGCGCGGCTGCTTCCTGGCGGGCGGCCTGGGCCTCCTCCGCGCGACGCGCCAGCTTCTCCTCGGCGGAGTCCGGGTTCACGGCGTCACGGTAGCGTCCCATGATGGCGCTGGACTGGTTGATGCGGGCGATCGTGTCGGCGGAGGCGGGGCCCATGACGGAGGCGGGCGCCCAGATGCCGACGGGGGTGACCGGCGTCGGGTTACCCTTCGGGTCCAGCACCGTCACCACGGCCTCGCCCGTGCCCAGCGTCGTGAGAACCTCGTCCAGCTCGAGGCTGGTTGTCGGGAAGGTCTGCACGGTCGCCTTCAGCTTCTTAAAGTCGTCGGGCGTGGAGGCGCGCAGGCCGTGCTGGATGCGCGAGCCCAGCTGTGCCAGCACGTCGGAGGGGATGTCCTTGGGGGTCTGCGTCACGAAGACGACGCCCACGCCCTTGGAGCGGATCAGGCGCACGGTCTGGACGACCTGGCGCTCGAACTCCTTGGTGGCGTCCGCGAAGAGCAGGTGGGCCTCGTCGAAGAAGAACACGAGCTTGGGGCGGGGTGCGTCGCCGACCTCGGGCAGGGTCGCGAAGAGGTTCGCCAGCAGGAACATGATGACCGCGCTGACCAGGGCCGGGCGCGAAGAGATATCGCCGACGCCCAGCAGGGAGATGATGCCCCGGCCCGTTGAATCGGAGCGCATCAGGTCGGCGGTGTCGAAGCCGGGGGCCCCGAAGAACTGGCCGCCGCCCTGGGATTCGAGGGCGGTCAGGGCGCGCAGGATAACGCCGGCGGTGGCCTTGGAGAGGCCGCCGATGGTGGCCAGCTCCTCCTTGCCTTCATCCGACGTCAGGAAGGAGATGACGGAGCGCAGGTCCGGCAGGTCCACGAGCTCCAGGCCCTGGCCGTCCGCCCACGCGAAGATCAGCTGCAGGGCCTGCTCCTGGGTCGTGTTCAGGGACAGGGCGCGGGCCAGGAGGATCGGGCCGAAGTCGGAGACCTCGGCGCGCACGGGTACGCCCGGGAACTGCGAGTCCGCCCCGCCCAGGCTCAGCAGCTCGATCGGGAACGACGAGGACGCCCACTCCTGACCGTTGGCGGCCGTGCGGGCTAGGAGCTTCTCGGAGCTCGCGCCGGCCTCGCCCAGGCCCGTGAGGTCGCCCTTGACGTCGCACAGGAGCACGGAGGAGCCCGCCGCCGACAGCCCCTCGGCCAGGAGCTGCAGAGTGCGGGTCTTGCCCGTGCCCGTCGCGCCCGCGACCAGGAGGTGGCGGTTGAACATGGGCACCGGCATCGCCGCGCTGACGCCGGGCACGCGCGCGCCGCCGTCGATCAGCGTACCGATCGTGATGGCCGGGACATCCCACGAGTAGGCGGCCAGAATCTGGGTGGCGAAAGCGGACAGGTCGCCGCTGGGGGACGAGGCCGGGGTGGTGGGAGCCGCGGCTGCGGAGCTGGCGGCTTCGAGCTGGAGACGTAAGGCTTCGGCCTTCGCGCGTGCGGCTTCGGCCTCGGCGGCCTTCGCTGCCGCCTCTGCTGCGGCGAGCTGCGCCTTGAGGTCCTCGATGTTCTCACTCATGGTGGTGTCTTTCGGGGCTGGGGCGCATCGCGCCCGGGGCTTCGTCGTTACTGGAACAGTATCCCTTGGGACGTCTGTCTCACGCTCGTTCAGGGAGGTCATCGCGCTGTGGCGTCCATCCACAGGCCCACTGGCCGCGTCGCAGTTATCCACAGGGGCACGAATCCGGCGCGACACCGGCGGCGCAGCAGGCATAGCGTCGACGAATGAACCCTCCACGATGGCTCGCGCGCCGCAGGATGGCGGCCCTGACCAAGGCCGTCTACGACAGCGCGCTGCAAGAAGACGAACCACCCGAACCCACTGCCCTGCGCCTCCTACCCGGAGGCGCCACCGCGGCCGCCCTCCTCATCGTCCTCGTCCTCCTCGCCTGTATCGGCGTGTGGCGCCACGCGACGGCCGTCGAACACGCCGCCGCGCGGGAGGCCGAGCAATCCGCTCACCAGGAAGCCGACACGCAGGAGCAGGGGACCCAAACCCCCACCAGCCGAGGTGCCAACACGCCGACCAACACCCCCGCCACCGACCAGGTCATCGTCTACGTCTCGGGGGCAGTCACAACCCCCGGAGTCCTCACCCTGCCCGCCTCCTCCCGCGTCGTCGACGCGATCACCGCCGCTGGCGGAGCACGCGAGGACGCCAACCTCGACACGATCAACCTCGCGCGCCCACTCGTCGACGGAGAACACATCCACGTCGGACTCATCGGGGAACCCGAGACAACCACAGCACCAGGCGAAGCCCCCACGCAGGCATGCGTGCGCCTCGACACCGCCACCGCCACCGACCTGCAAACACTGCCCGGAATCGGCCCCGCCCTGGCCTCCCGCATCATCGAGTACCGCACAACCCACCCCCACATCTCCTCCGTCGACGCGCTCGACGAGGTGCCCGGCATCGGCCCCAGCCTCATCGAAAAAATACGACCCGGGGTCTGCCCATGACCGAAGTCAGGGCTCCACGCATGGTCGACCTCCGCCTCATGCCCACAGCGATTGCCGCCTGGGCCGCCAGCTGGTGGGCTACCGCCCACCCCGTCCCCTGGCCACTCATCGCCGCCTGCGTGCTCGCCGCTACCGCATGCGCCGCCTCCTACGCGTGGATACACCGACACGCCCGACCTCCCCGGCACGCCCTGACCCCGCCTCGATCCCTCCGCCTGGCCTCCGCCCTCCTCCTCACCGCCAGCGCCTGCGCGCTCGCTGTCTCGTCGGCGGCGGGCCGCTCCTACCAAGCCGATCCCGCACACACGGGCTCCGGGCCCATCCACGCGAAGGTACTCCTGATGCGCGATCCCGCCCCGGCCTCGTCGGGACTGTCGACGAGGCGCCGAGCACGCGTGAGGATCCTCGCGGTCGAGGTGGGGCAGCGGTGGCTGACCTCCGGCGCCACCGCCCTGGTCAGCGCTCCCTCATGGCGGGACGCAGCACGCGGCGATGTGTACGAGCTCGATGGGACCCTGGACACCACATTCGCCGCAGAGGCGCCATCCGTGGGGACGATCCGAGCCCGCAACGCCCGGCTCATCGAGCGCCCCGGCGGACTCGACGCCTGGAGACGCGACACGCACAGCGCCTTCGCGGACGTGTGCCAGACCCTGCCACGCGACGCACGCGGACTCGTCCCAGGAATGTCCATCGGCGACGACCGACTGGTGCCATCCGACCTCGCCGACGCCATGACAGCCACCTCCCTGACACACCTGACGGCCATATCCGGCTCCCACATCGTCATCATCCTGGCCACCCTCAACCTCCTCCTGCCCGCGCGCAAGCCCCTGCGCGTCGGAGCAACGATCCTCGTCCTGGCCACCATCGTCATCCTCGTCGGCCCCGAAGCATCCGTGCTCCGATCCGTCTGCGTCGCCTCAGTCGCCTCCCTGGGCCTGGTGCTCGGGCGCGAGGGACAAGCCATCGCGGCGCTGTGCACGGTCGTCACCGCGACACTCCTCATCGACCCCTGGGCCTCCCGATCCTACGGATTCGCGCTGTCCGCGCTCGCGGCCCTGGCCGTCGTGGGACCCTGCGCCGCTCTCGCACGAGGGGTCAAGCGGCGTGTCAGGGGCGACACGCGGGTCGGGAAAGCCCTGCGCCGCCTGGCCGAACTGGTGTGCGTGCCCGCCCTGGCCGAGCTGTTCACCGCGCCCCTCATCGTCTCTCTGTCCGGAACCGTCCCCGTGTGGGGGATTGGCGCCAACGTCGCCGCCGAGCCCGCCGTGCCCGTGGCTACGCTCGCGGGCCTGTCGGGTGCCCTCCTCGCGCCGATCAGCCCTCCCATGTCGAGCGCCTGTGCGCGCGTTGCCTCCTGGGCGACCGGCTGGATCGCTGGAGCCGCGCGATTCTTCGCCGGGATGCCCAGAGCGGGGATTCGGGTGCCCGGCGGGGGAACGACACTCCTGAGCATCTACGGGTGCGCGGGACTTGGATGGGTGGCGTGGCGGGCGTGGAAACGCTGGGTGTTGCCCCTCATGGACGAGGCCCGGGACCCGTGAGCGGCTCGGCGCGGCCAGCGCGGGGTAGGGGTATCTCGGCGGGGTATCGCCCGGCGTGCCCCGGCTCCTTGACGCGATGTCAACGCGCATGGGGCACGAGGTGGTGACACCTGCCACGACTTGTGTCCGCCCAGGGCCAAGGCGGACGCAGATGAGCGCCCGCGGTGGCAGACTTAGGGAGTTACCATCGCGTCGAAAGGCAGGAAGACGTGGCAGCACGCGGATCTCGACCGGCGGCACCAGCCCAGATCACGCTGGCCCCCATCGTGTTGATTAAGGGGCCCGAGGGGCTCCTCGTCGACCGCGCCCTCGACCGGCTGCGCGCCCTGGCCTACCAGGCCGACCCGAACCTGGAACGCACGGACATCAACGCCGCCACCTACCAGGCGGGGCAGATCGACGTCATCGCCTCACCCTCCCTGTTCGGCGAATCCCGCATGGTCATCATCCGGGACCTGGAGACCATGAGCGACGCGCTCGCCGCCGACCTGATCGCCTACGCGGCCGCCCCCGCGCCCGACGTATGGATGTTCCTGGCCCACCCCGGCGGCAACGCCCGCGGCAAGAAAGTCACCGACGCGATCGCGAAGGCCAAGTGGCCGGTGATCCCCGCCGACCCGCTGAAAAACGACCGCGACAAGCTGGCGCTCATCGCCTCCGACGTGCGGGCCGCCCGTCGGCAGATGGACACCGAGGCGCAGCAAGCCCTCGTCGACGCGCTCGGCAACGACCCCCGTGCCATGGCGGGCGCCCTGTCTCAGCTGCTCTCCGACGTGAGCGGGCGCATCACACTCGAAGACGTGCGCCGCTACCAGGCGGGTCGCGTCGAGGCCACCGGCTACGACGTGGCCGACGCCGCTGTTGCCGGCAACTCCGCGAAAGCCCTGACCCTCGCCCGGCACGCCTTTGCGACCGGCATCGCCCCGCAGGTGCTCGTCGCAGCCCTGGCGATGAAGTTCCGCGCCATGGCGAAGGTATCCATCGGCGGGGCCGCCTCCGCTCTCAAGATGGCGCCCTGGCAGGTCGACCGGGCCCGGCGTGAGCTGCGCGGATGGTCCGACGCCTCCCTGGCCGGCGCATTCGGCGCCATCGCCACCGCCGACGCCGAAACGAAGGGTGCCTCGCGGGACCCGCAGCGCGCCATCGAAAAAGCCATTATCACCATCTGCAGGCTGCACGGGCGCTGAGAGCTGCTCCGGTCTCGTCGATGAAGCGACCGAAACCCGAAGGAACTGAGGAGATACATGAAGACGATTCGAACCTTGCTGGGCCGACTGCGGGAGTTCACAACTCCCTCGATCCTGACCCCGCTGTTCATCATCGGGGAGGTCATCCTCGAGTGCCTGATCCCGCTGACCATGGTCTCGCTGGTGGATGCACTCGATGGCGACACGCTGACCCCCGTCCTTCGCCTGGGCGCGATCCTCATGGGCCTGGCCTTCGCCTCGCTGACCTGCGGAATCCTGTCCGCTCGCTTCGCGGCGACCGCGTCGGTGGGCCTGGCCAAGAACCTGCGTCAGGACCTCTTCTTTAAGGTGCAGGACTTCTCCTTCGCCGACATCGACCGCTTCTCCACGTCCTCGCTGGTCACCCGCATGACGACCGACGTCACGAACGTCCAAAACGCCTTCGGCATGATGATCCGCATCGCCGTGCGCGTGCCGCTCATGATCATCTTCTCCATCGTCATGGCGTGGCGCATCAACTCGTCGATGGCTCTCATCTTCCTGGGAATGGTGCCGCTGCTCGCCATCATCCTGGCGGTCATCGTGCTGGTCGCCTTCCCGATCTTCCGTCGCATCTTCAAGAAGTACGACGCCCTGAACAACTCCGTGCAGGAAAACGTCGCCGCGATCCGCGTGGTCAAGTCCTTCGTCACCGAGGAACACGAGACCACCAAGTTCCGCCACGCCTCCGCCGACGTGCGCAAGGACTTCACGAACGCTGAGAAGCTCATCGCCCTCAACAGCCCCGTCATGATGTTCTTCATCTTCGCCGCAATCACGGCCGTCGACTACGTGGGCGCCTCGATCATCGTGAACTCGGGGGCAACCGAGCTGACGAAGGGCGGCCTGACCGCCCTCATCACCTATGGCATCCAGATCCTCTCCCAGATGCTCATGCTCGCCTTCATCTTCGTCATGACGACGATGGCCGCCGAATCCGCGCACCGCATCGCCGAGGTCCTCACCCACGCCCCCTCCCTGACCTCTCCGGCCGGCGGGGCCACGGACGTCGCGGATGGCTCCGTCGTCTTCGACGGCGTGTCCTTCAAGTACTCCCAGAACGCCGAAGAAAACGCGCTGTCCGACATCAACCTACGCGTCGAGTCCGGGCAAACGCTCGGTATCGTGGGCGGCACGGGCTCCTCCAAGACCTCGCTCATCCAGCTGATCTGTCGACTCTACGACGTCTCCGAAGGTTCCGTGAAGGTCGGCGGGCGCGACGTGCGCGACTACGACCTGGGCGCCCTGCGCGACGCCGTCTCCGTCGTCCTGCAGAAGAACGTGCTCTTCTCCGGCACCATCAAGGACAACATGCGCTGGGGCAACCCGGAGGCCACCGACGAACAGATCGAGCGCGCCTGCAAGCTCGCCCAGGCCGACGAGTTCATTCAGCAGCTGCCCGGCGGCTACGACTACGTGGTCGCGCGCGGCGGCACCAACGTCTCTGGCGGCCAGAAGCAGCGCCTGTGCATCGCACGCGCGCTCCTGAAGACCCCCAAAATCCTCATCCTGGACGACTCCACCTCCGCAGTGGACACCAGGACGGATTCGCTGATTCGAAGCGCCTTCGAGACCGAGATCCCGGGCACGACGACAATCATCATCGCCCAGCGCCTCTCCTCGGTGAGCCACGCCGACCAGATCATCGTGCTGGACGATGGCCGCATCAAGGAACGCGGCACCCATGAGGAGCTGATGGCGGCGGGCGGGGAGTACCGCGAGATCTACGAGTCCCAGAACGCCGCGAGTGAAAGCGAGGTGGCCTGACATGGCACGCGCGCGCAACTCCCGGATCGACGATGGCGAGAAGCTCGAAGGCATCGATCGTCCCTTCGGCCGTCTCCTGCGATACGTCTTCCGTCACTACCCGGTGCGCATCAGCCTGACGGTCGTGTGCATCATTACGTCCGCCGTGGCCTCGGCGGTCGGTTCGATCTTCATGCAGCAGATCGTCGATAATGTCGTGACGCCGGGCCTCGAGTCCGGCTTCGACGCGGTGCGTGGCACCCTCGTGCGCCTCGTCGTCACCATGGGCGTCATCTTCAGCGCCGGCGTCATCGGTAACTTCATCTACACCCGCGCCATGGCGATCGTGACCCAGGGGACGCTCAAGCACATGCGAGACGACATGTTCGACTCCATGGAACGCCTGCCCCTGCGCTTCTTCGACACGCACCCGCACGGCGCGATCATGTCGACCTTCACGAACGACACGGACGCGATACGCCAGCTGATCGGTCAGTCGATCCCGACGCTCATCCAGTCGGGCCTGACCATTGTCGTGCTCATCGCCACGATGCTCTACTACTCCGTGTGGCTCTTCCTCGTCGTCCTCGTGGTGGGCGCCCTCATGGCGTTCCTGACCGGAAGGCTCGGCGGGCTGTCGGGTCGCTTCATGAAGGCCCAGCAGGCGGCCCTGGCGGACGAAGAGGGCTTCATCGAAGAGATGATGGACGGCCAGAAGGTCGTCCAGGTCTTCAACCACGAGCAGGACGCCAAGGACGAGTTCGTCGAGTACAACCAGAAGCTCTTCGACTCCTCGCAGAAGGCGAACGTCTACGGCAACGTGCTGATGCCCGCCCTGGGCAACATCGGCAACATCATGTACGTCGTCATCGCGATCGTCGGCGGCGTCATGATCCTCGAACAGACGCCGAATATTCACCTTATCGGCATCGACGTCATCACGGTCGGCATCGTCGTGTCCTTCCTGGGCATGGTCCGTAACTTCTCGCAGACGATCGGACAGATGTCGATGCAGGTGCCCATGATCGCGCTCGGCATGGCGGGCGCGGGGCGCGTGTTCGCCCTCATCGACCAAGAACCCGAGGAAGACCACGGGTACGTGACACTCGTGAGGGCCCGCGAGCTGCCCGACGGCTCGGTCGAGCCGACCGAGGAACGTACCGGAATCTGGGCCTGGCGTCACCCCCACCAGGCGGACGGCACCGTCACGTACACGCGCCTGCGCGGCGAACTCGTCATGGAGGGCGTGGACTTCTCCTACGATGGCAAGAAGGAGGTCCTGCACGACATCTCCCTGTGGGCGAAGCCGGGCCAGAAGATCGCTTTCGTGGGCGCGACGGGCGCCGGCAAGACGACGATCACGAACCTGATCAACCGCTTCTACGACATCGCCGACGGCAAGATCCGCTACGACGGCATCAATATCAACAAGATCCGCAAGTCGGACCTGCGTCGCTCCCTCGGCGTCGTCCTGCAGGACGTCAAGCTCTTCACGGGCACGGTCATGGACAACATCCGCTACGGCCGCCTGGACGCCACGGACGAGCAGTGCATTGAGGCCGCGAAGCTGGCCAACGCGGACTCCTTCATCCGGCGTCTGCCGGACGGATACGACACGATGCTGACGGGTAACGGCTCCAACCTGTCCCAGGGGCAGGCCCAGCTGCTGTCGATTGCCCGCGCCGCCGTGGCCGATCCGCCGGCGATGATCCTGGATGAAGCGACGTCTTCGATCGACACACGCACCGAGGCGCTCGTGCAGGCGGGCATGGACAACCTGATGGAGGGACGCACAGTCTTCGTGATCGCCCACCGTCTCTCGACGGTGCGTAACTCGGACGCGATCATGGTCCTGGAGCAGGGGCGCATCATTGAGCGCGGCAGCCACGACGACTTGATCGCTCAGAAGGGCGTGTACTACCAGCTCTACACGGGTGCCTTCGAGCTCGACTAGAGTTCGCGAAGCTCCTTCGCTCTGCCCCGGCCTCGTATTGACGAGGTCGGGGCTTCGTCATGCGCGCAACGCATCGGATAGGGGCTGTGCGTGAGCCGTGTGGCGCAAGGAACCAACGAGCGTGGTCGTTGGCGACGTCTGCGTGAGTGGGCGGCGTAGGCGCGTGGAAGCCTTCGGGGTGGTTCCTAAACGCCTGCGCACGCGATGGGGGAGAGGGGGTATACGACAGCGGGCCGCCCCGAAGGGCGACCCGCTATGCGTCAAACGAAAGCGTCTGCGATCAGTCAGCGATCGAGGCGACGCGACGAGCAAGCTTGGACTTGCGGTTCGCGGCCTGGTTCTTGTGGATGACGCCCTTGGAGACGGCGACGTCCAGCTTGCGCGAGGCAACGCGCAGGGCGGCCAGAGCCTTGTCCTTATCGCCGGCCTCGACGGCCTCGCGGGTCTGGCGCACCAGAGTCTTGAGCTCGGACTTCACGGACTGGTTGCGAACGCGGCGCTTCTCGTTGGTGAGGATGCGCTTCTTCTGGGACTTAATGTTTGCCACAGTCGGATTTCTCCTTGATGTATGTCTGACAGGGTCGGTGAGGGCTGTGTCAAGACCGGGACTTAGGCGTGGGGACACCCGCAAACGGTCCTAACCAGACCCCCTGCCCGACCAGGCCGGGAGTCCAACGGCCAAGCATACCAGCAGCGGGGCCCCGCGTCATGCCCCGATGCCCGCCAATGCCTCGTAAGGTCGGTCACGTGGGTACGGTCGCCGGGGCGTGAGCGCCCGTCGCGGCCGGTGCGTTGTCGTTGTGGCGCGTTAGCCGCCGTGGGTGCGGTGGTGCTCCTCGAGCGCGTCGACGATGCGTCGCCAGGTGACCTCCGGCAGGATCGAGCCTTCGCGGCGCACGTCGGTGGCCTTGACCCACAGGGCGCGATCGAGGCGCACCTCGGAGGGGCGGCCCTTCGGGTCCCACGCGCCCGATCCGATGTCGAACCAGTAGCGTCCGGCAGCGGCCTCCTCGGCGGCGTCGCGCGAATGGTCCTTGCTGGTCAGCTGCAGGAGGTAGACGCCCTCACCCTGGGCGCCGATGACGACGGCGGGGCGGTCCTTGCCGACGGACGTGTCCTCCTGGTAGGGCACCCATGTCCACACGACCTCGCCAGGGTCGGCGTCGCCGTCCATGATCGGCTGGTAGGAGGCGTGGGCGAGCGCGTCGGCGATGCTGGCTTCGCGGATGGAGGTGCGGGGGCGCTTCGAGGTCGCCGGATCCTGATGCTGCGAGGAGCCGTGCGGGCGCGAACGGTCGGAGGGCTCGTGGGGGTGGGTTGGCGTGCTCGTGGTCGAACGAGGCCGTGGGGCGTTCTCCTGGCGCGTGGCGGTCGTGTCCGTGGTTGAGGGGTCGCTGCTCGACGAGCTCAGGGTCGAGATGAACTCGGCGAGAGCGCGCACAACTCCGGTGACGAATGAATTCATGGCACCAGCATACGTGAGCCGAATCGAACAGCAGTTATCCACAGGTCCGTCGAAGACGCGAGTTATCCACAGGGTCCGTTCGGGCGCGTGACAGTCGGTGCGTTTAGGTGTCACTCTGGATGTGTTCGCGGAACAACTTCCTACTGAAAGACAGGTGACAACGATGTCGACCGCAACGATTCATGGAATGACCGTCTCCCTGGACGCCTTCGGGCGCCCGAGCGATGCCCCGGCACCAGAGGCGGACATGCAGGCCCGAGCCTGCCTGGGGGCGGCCCTTCGTAGTGCCCAATCAGGGAGGCTGGAGTGCGCCCTCGATCACGCGCGCGACGCCTTCGATAACGAGGGGGCCTCGATCGAGTTGCGCCTCGAGGCCGCCAAGCTCTGCATCGACTGGCACGCCGCCCTGGGCGCCTTCGGGCAGTGCCGCAAGGTGGCGGCCGACGCGGCTCGCCTCGGTGCGTGCTACCTCGAGCGCGACCATCCGCTCATTCTCATGCTGCGTAACTCCGAGGCCTACTGGCTGGCCGTTCTGGGGTGCGAAGACATGGCCGCGCGCAAGTTCTCCGCCCTGGTGGCCGACGTCAAAAGCTGCCCGAATCTGGATCCTCAGCTGGCATTCGCGATCCGCAACAACTCCGCCATGCCGTGGAAGAGCACTGGCAAGTGGGCGAAAGCCGCGCGCGTGTACCGCGAGCTCCTGGCCGACATGGAACCTCAGTGCGAGGCGGAGGATATGACGGTGCTGACGGTGCGCGACAACCTCGCCGAGGTCTTGTCGGCGGACCGCCAGTACGAGGAGGCTCTCCACCTGTACGAGATCAACATGGAGGCGCTGCTGCGCATCACCGACCGCGGCGATTGGAGGGTGTTGCGGCTGCGCAACGAGATCGCGCGCAACACCTGGATGGGCGGGGATCGGGAGGCGGGGGAGGGCCTGTGGACGGTCCTTGCCGAGGACTGCCGCAGGTACCTCGGGGACCGTGACGAGTTCACGGCCCGCATTCGAACGATCCTGCTGATGCTGGCCACCCTGCGCGGAGACGAGGAGAAAGCCATGTCGATCGCCCGCAAGCTCCAGGCCGACCATCCCGACGACTGGGACGAGTGCGACATGAGCGAGGCTGTGGCGTTGCTCGCCGAGGTTGGCATCACCGGGGAGGATTTCCGCTAGCGGTGTGAGGCTGGGCTCCTGTGCGCGACCTCCCGCCCCATAAGTCGCACAACAGGGCACGTCAATGGGACGATAAAGAGGTTAACGACTTCACGGAGGTACACGTGCCCATCCCCACGCCCGCGCAGCAGGCGCAGATCCGCCCGTCCCACACCCCGCAGGCGCAGATCCGTAACTTCTGCATCATCGCTCACATCGATCATGGGAAGTCGACGCTCGCGGACCGTATGCTCCAGCTGACCGGCGTCGTCGAGGCACGCGAGATGCGCGACCAGTATCTCGATCGCATGGACATCGAACGCGAGCGCGGCATCACGATCAAGAGTCAGGCCGTGCGCATGCCGTGGGCGTATGAGGAAACCCCCTACGCCCTCAACATGATCGACACGCCCGGACACGTGGACTTCACCTACGAGGTGTCCCGCTCTCTGGCCGCCTGCGAGGGCGCGGTCCTCCTGATCGACGCCGCGCAGGGCATCGAGGCTCAGACGCTCGCGAACCTGTACCTGGCCCTCGAGAACGACCTGGCGATCATCCCGGTGCTCAACAAGATCGACCTGCCCGGCGCCCAGCCCGAGAAGTATGCGCACGAGGTCGCCCAGCTGATCGGCTGCGACGAGGACGAGGTCCTGAAGGTCTCGGGTAAGACCGGTGAGGGTGTTGAGGAGCTCCTCGACCGAATCGTCGAGGTCGTTCCCGCCCCCGAGGGTGCCCCCGATGCGCCGACGCGAGCCATGATCTTCGACTCCGTCTACGACACCTACCGCGGTGTGGTGACATACGTCCGCGTGGTCGATGGCGTGCTGTCGACCCGTCAGCGCGTGCGCATGATGTCCACGGGCGCCACGCACGAGCTCCTCGAGCTGGGCGTCATCTCGCCCGAGCCCAAGCCCGAGGAGGGGATTGGCGCCGGAGAGGTGGGCTACCTGATCACGGGCGTGAAGGACGTGCGTCAGTCCCGCGTGGGCGACACTGTCACCAGCCAGGTGCGCGGCGCGACGGAGGCGCTCGCCGGATACCGCGATCCTAACCCGATGGTCTTCTCGGGTATCTACCCGGTGGATGGCTCGGACTTCCCGGACCTGCGAGACGCGCTGGAACGCCTCCAGCTCAACGACGCGGCCCTGACCTTCGAGCCGGAGTCCTCGGCGGCCCTGGGCTTTGGGTTCCGCTGCGGCTTCCTGGGGCTGCTGCACCTGGAGATCATCCGAGAGCGACTGGAGCGCGAGTTCAACCTGGACCTGATCGCGACCGCCCCGAACGTCGTCTACCGCGTCGTGACGGAGGACGGCACCGAGGTACGCGTCGACAACCCCAGCGAGTTCCCCGAGGGAAAGATCGCTGAGGTGCGTGAACCGATCGTGAACGCGACGATCCTGACGCCCACGGAGTTCACGGGCACGATCATGGAGCTGTGCCAGGATCGACGCGGCTCGATGCAGGGCATGGACTACCTGAGCGAGGATCGCGTCGAGCTGCACTACCAGCTGCCCCTGGCCGAGATCGTCTTTGACTTCTTCGATCAGCTCAAGTCGCGCACGCGCGGCTACGCCTCCCTGGACTACCAGGAAAGTGGCGAGCAGAGCGCGGACCTGGTCAAGGTCGACATTCTGCTCAACGGCGACCGCGTGGACGCGTTCAGCGCGATCGTGCACCGCGACGGCGCCTACGCCTACGGTCAGCGCATGACCAAGCGCCTGAAGGAACTTATTCCTCGCCAGCAGTTCGAGATCCCGGTCCAGGCCGCGGTCGGCGCGCGCGTCATCGCCCGCGAGACCATCAAGGCGCTGCGTAAGGACATGCTCGCCAAGTGCTACGGCGGCGACATCAGCCGTAAGCGCAAGCTGCTGGAGAAGCAGAAGGAAGGCAAGAAGCGTATGAAGTCGATCGGCCGCGTGGACGTGCCGCAGGAGGCGTTCATCGCCGCTCTGACTTCCGACGTGCCGACGGGCAAGAAGTGATCGTGGATCAGATGAACGAGGCCGTGGAGGGACACGCTCCCGTCGGCCAGTGCGCGGCTCGTCCGGGCGAGGCCCCCGAGGGCACGGTTTTCATGAGCCGCACGAAGTCTTTCACGCGCCGAACGCGCGAGCTGCCCGCGAATCTGGCTCGCACGTGGGAGGCGCACGCCCACCGTTACGTGGTCGAGCCGCGTCGCGGCGTCGGCTACACGACGGTCGCGCAGGATTTCACGCTGGATCTGGCCGAGCTCTTCGGGCGCCGTGCCCCCGTCACCCTCGAGATCGGGTCGGGCACGGGTGAGCAGATCGTCGCGGCGGCCTCGGCGCACCCCGAGCGCAACTTCCTGGCCCTCGAGGTGTGGGTTCCGGGCATCGCGAAGCTGATCTCCAAGGCCGTCGAGGCCGACGTGGACAATATTCGCGTCATCGAGGCGGACGCTGCACAGGCGCTGCCCATTATGCTCGGGGAGGCGTGTCTCGACGAGGTGTGGACCTTCTTCCCGGATCCGTGGCGCAAGGCCCGCCATCGCAAGCGCCGCCTCGTCTCGGACGCGTTTGCTCTCGAGGTTGCGCGCCTCCTGCGCGATGGGGCTGTCTGGCGCCTGGCGACGGACTGGGATGACTACGCCTGGCAGATGCGCGACGTCGTGGAGGCATGTGAGCTTTTCGAGAACCCGCACGCGGGGGAGCGCCCGGACCCGGCGGATCCCCAGCCCGCGCGTGGCGGCTTCGCGCCGCGCTACGACGGGCGCGTCGTCACCCACTTCGAGACGCGCGGTATTGACGCGGGTCGCCATGCCCACGACATCGTCGGCGTGCGCCGCCCGCGCGGCTGACGGGCACGCATGAGTCCCGCTCAACCCGACGGAACGCGGTGGCCGGAGAACGGCTCGCTGGACCCCGGCCTCGTTGAGGCGGAGCGGGGGCGTCCCCTGTCCCTGTATGTCCACGTGCCGTTTTGCCGCGTGCGCTGCGGCTACTGTGACTTCAACACGTACACGGTGGGCTTTGGGCCGGGGGCGCAGGTCGGTGACTACGCGCCGTCGGTGCTGTCGGAAGCCTCGCTCGCCGCCCGCGTGATGGCGGAGGCGGGATTGCCCGACCGCGCGGCCGAAACCGTGTTTTTCGGTGGCGGGACGCCGACGATGCTGGATGCGGCGGAGCTGAGTGAGATTCTGGCGGGGTTGCGCGAGCGTATCGGGATTGCAGCCGGCGCCGAGGTGACCCTGGAGGCGAATCCCGACACGGTCACGCGGGGCGATCTGCGGGTGCTGGCCGATGCGGGTTTTACGCGCGTGTCCTTCGGCATGCAGTCCGCGGTCCCGGCTATCTTGGCGACCCTGGATCGCACTCATGTGCCCGAGCGTGTGCCTCTCGTGATCGAGTGGGCGAAGGACGCGGGGCTGAGCACGTCCGTTGACCTCATTTACGGGACGCCGGGGGAGAGCCTTGAGGATTGGGAGACCTCGGTGCGCGCGGCCCTGTCTTACGACCCCGATCACATCAGCGCCTACGCGTTGGTCGTGGAGGAGGGGACCAAGATGGGCGCGCAGGTAGCGCGGGGCGAGCTGCCGAGCCCCGACCCCGATGATGAGGCGACGAAATACGAGCTTGCTGACGCGCTCCTGGGCGGGGCGGGGTATGCCTGGTATGAGATTTCGAATTTCGCTCGCGTGAGCGCGTCGGATCGTGCCTCTGGGCGCGCCTCGACGACGTTTGAGCACGCGTCGCGGCATAACCTGGCGTACTGGCGTGACTGGGATTGGTGGGGTTTCGGTCCGGGCGCGCACTCGCACGTGGGGCGGATGCGCTGGTGGAACGTGAAGAATCCGGGCGCCTATGCCGGTCGCCTGCACGCGGGCGTCTCGCCGGCGGCCGCGGGGGAGATTCTGGGCGAGGAGGAGCGCGAGCTTGAGCGTGTCATGCTGGGGTTGCGCACGTCGGAGGGCGTCGAGCTCGATGGGTTGCCGGGCGCCGCGTCGGGGCACGAGGCCGGGGCTGGCTGTCCGAGCGTGTCCGCGGGTGGGCGCGTCGCATCGCTCATCGCGGACGGACTGGTCGATGGAGCTGCCGCGCTGCGTGGGCGGGCCTGCTTGACGTTGCGTGGGCGCTTGCTGGCGGACTATGTGACGCGTGAATTGATGGGCTACTGAGGGCGCGCGGCCCGTGTGAGGCATAATCCACACTATTTGGTCAATATTCGTAATTGTCCAGACAAATAACAAACTTGCTTGTATTTACGCCGAAACAAGCAAGTCTGTGGTTACCGATACTCGCCATTTGTCAGATGGGGCACGTCGGTGATGTGACAAGCTTGTGGAAGCTCTCGATAATGTTGACATCCTGGTTGAAGTATGTTTGCCTAGAGGTGTCATGTGAAGCCGAGCTATCAATAGGCCCCCTCCGCAAAGGCGCTTGTTGAGGTTCAGATACAAGGAAAAGTGTGGGACTGTGACTCTGCGATACGCTGTCATTGCTGACATCGTGGGCTCTCGTACGTTGACCAATCGTGCAGAGGCTCAGGGAATCTTTGAAGCAGCCCTCGAGAGGGCGGCGGAGGGGCTGGCCCTCCTCGAAGCTCCCTATCCGACGGTGGGCGACGAGTTCCAAGCGGTTGCGTACACGCTCGAAGATGCGTTGCTCTTCACCTTGCGTGCCCAGCTTCTGCTTCCGCCCCAGCTTCAGCTTCGCTTTGGTATCGGCGCCGGGCGTATTGAGGAGTTCTCCTCCGGCGTACATCGCCAGGCTCCCTCGCGCCTGCGGGCGGGGGAGGGTGCTTCCCTCCAGGACGGATCGGCGTGGTGGGCGGCGCGCTCCGCGATCAACCGCGCACACGACGTCCAAGACTCCTCGAACCCCTTCATTCGCACCTGGTTCGTGGCTCATGCCTCCGTCGAAAGCTACATGTCCTCGAGCTGCCAGACCAGTGTCAATGCGCTGCTGAGCCTGCGCGACCACGCGATCCTCAAGCTGTCGGCCCGTCATCGCCGCATCACCGCCTCGCTGCTGCTGGGCAAGACGCAGGTGGAAATCGCCCGCGTTGAGAAGCTCTCACAGCAGGCCATTTCCGACTTCGCTCGCGGTACGGGAGCGGGGCTTATCCAGTCGTCTCTCCTCATCGCGGAGGCCGCCCGTGCATGAAACGCTACTCCTGGGCATCGCTGCCTCGGAGCTCACCGTCCTCCTGACGTCCGACCCTCGACGGTGGTCGCGCCGCCTCATCGTCTTTCTGACGCTGATCACCGCAGTCGCGTGCTACTCGTGGTTTGTCCTGGGCGTGAGCCTGGTCGCCATCACCATCGCGACGGTGCTCGCCATTATCTGGTTCGGATGGGACCTGGCTGACGGATCCGCCCGCTCGGTGCTCGCGCGCTGGGCGCTCGCGACGCTCGGCTTCCTGACCCTCATGAGCCTGAACGCGGATAACTTTCCTCACCTGTCGCTGCGCAGCGGGCGCTCGATCGACCTCATCATCGCGGTGCTCTTCCTGGCGACCGGCCCCGTCAATCACCTGATCACGGCCATCCTCATGTGTGCCCGCGGGCGCGCGACGGAGCCGGTCCCCGGATGGATCAACGCGCCCGTGCTGCCGGCGATGCCCAGTGTTCAGGACGCGGCGACACAGGAGGACGCGGCGGAGTCGGCGGGCGATGAGGAAGCTCCGCTGACCCCGAGCTCCCTGCCGATCATCGCCGCGCAGGACAACCCGGGCGACGATAAGGGGCCCGCCCTGCGCGGCGGGCGCTGGATCGGCCCCCTTGAGCGCCTTCTGATCATCGTCCTCGCGGGAGCGGACGCGCAGGTTGCGATCGCCGCCGTCGTCGCCGCCAAGGGTGTTATTCGCTTCCCGGAAATCTCCCAGGACTCCTCGGGTGAGAAGGCCGAAGAGTTCCTGATTGGGTCGGTCTCCTCCTGGATCCTCGCCGCGCTCGTGGCGATGTTCATTCGCGTCACTTTCCAGCCGTGAGCGCCTCGCCGCTAGAGTATGCCGGGTGAGAACAACAGACCCCTACGGGCATGACATCTTCGCCCACGACCCGCACCGCGACGGACCGGGAGCGCGTCGCCCCCGATCGGTGGCTGTTCATGTCGAGATCGGCATGGTCCTCGAAGACGTGGGATCGGGCTGGGTCGGTGCGGTCACACGCGTCGAAAAGTCCGGCGGTGTCTACCTGGTCGAGCTCGAAGATCGGCGCGGGGTGCGTCGCTCCTTCCCCCTCGGTCCCGGCTTCTGGCTCGACGGGCGCCCCATCGAGGCCCTTCCTCCCAAGCCCAAGACAGCCCCGGCCTCGCCCGGGGTGCAGCTGAGCGCCTCGGGTCGCCGGATCACCAATTCGGGGTCCTTTGCGCCAGCCTCCAGCGCCCCCACGGTCGCCAAACGCTCGCGAATCTGGGTGGAGGGCCGCCACGATGCCGAGCTCGTCCAGCACGTGTGGGGCGAGGATCTGGCCGCGGCCGGCATCGCCGTCCAGCTGCTCGAGGGCGTGGACAATCTCGAGGATGTCCTTGAGGTCTTCGGCCCCACCGACACCGCCCGCGCGGGTGTGCTTGTCGACCACATGGTGCCCGGTTCGAAAGAATCGCGTATCGCCGAGGCCGTCTCGGCGCGCTGGCCGGGCGCTGTCCTGGTGCTCGGGCACCCTTTCGTCGACATCTGGCAGGCCGTCAAGCCCGAGCGCGTGGGCCTGCGCGCCTGGCCCGACGTGCCGCGAGGCATTGATATCAAGCATGGCACGCTGGACGCACTCGGCTGGCCGCACGCCGACCAGCGCGATATCGCGATGGGGTGGAAGCGAATCCTGTCCACCGTGCGCACCTATCGCGACCTGGAGCCCGCCCTGCTCGGCCGCGTCGAGGAGCTCATCGACTTCGTGACGGTGCCCTGGGCGCAGTGATGCACATGCGTGCCGTGAGGTTCGCAATGAGCGCACGCTCGGTGCCCCGTCCGGGTCGCCGCCGCTCGCGCGCGGGGGGTAGCATTGGCACTCAGAAAGAGAGAGTGCCAGGACGGAGGGAGTGACATGGCACGCAACAGCGCGCAAAGCCGCAGGCTCGACGTCCTGCGGGCCATCGTCACCCAGTACGTGGCCACCCGCGAACCAGTCGGCTCCAAAGCCATCGCAGCTGGGGGACTGGGCGTCTCCTCCGCGACGATCCGCAACGACATGGCGGTCCTGGAGGAAGCGGGCCTCATCTACCAGCCGCACACCTCCGCTGGCCGGGTCCCGACCGACCGCGGCTACCGCGTCTTCGTCGACCGCCTTGCCCAGCTCAAGCCCATGAGCGCCCCGGAACGCCAGGCCCTGGAGACCTTCCTGTCCGAGTCCGTCGACATCGACGACGTCGTGGAACGCTCCGTCCGCCTCCTCGCGCAGGTCACCCACCAGGTTGCCCTCGTGCAGTACCCGGGTTCGCGCGTGCGCACCCTCAAACACCTCGAGGTCCTCGCCATCGCGCCGGGGCGCGTCCTCATCGTCGTCATCACGACAGACGGTGAGGTGGGGGAGCGGACCCTCACCCTCGACACGCCCCTTGACGACGCCCAGCTGCGCGCCGTGCGCGACCATCTGCGCACCCACTGTGACGCCACGACCTCGCAGACCGCGCGCTCCTGCGTGGACGCCGCCACGGCCTCGTCCAGGCCCGAACTCGCGGCGGCCGTCGTCGCGGTCGGCTCCGCGCTCACCGAGGTGCTCACCGGCGCGGGAGAGGCAAAGATCGTCGTCGCCGGAGCCGCCAACCTGGCGCGCGGCGCCCTCGACTTCCGTGACATCGCCCCCGTCCTGGACGCGCTCGAAGAGCAGGTCGTCCTCATGCGCCTCTTCTCCGAGGCAGACCCCGACGAAGACCTGCACGTGAGCATCGGCGCGGAAAATCCGCACGACGCCCTGGCCGAGGCAGCCGTCGTCACGGGCACCTACCGGGCCGGCGCGGACGAGAGCGGCGGCTCCGCCCACCTGGGCATCGTGGGCCCCATGAGGATGGACTACGCGCGCACCATGAGCTCCGTGCGAGCCGTCGCCGCCTACCTGTCCCGGTACCTGGCCCGAGAGGCGGACAACTGACCATGCGTACCGCACACCAGAGCCCAATGAACGCCCCCCACGAGAAGGAACAGCAAGCGTGAGAGACTACTACGAGGTCCTCGGCGTCGCTCGAGACGCCAGCCAGGACGAGATCAAGAAGGCGTACCGCAAGCTGGCGCGTAAGCTCCACCCCGACTACGCGGGTGCTGACTCGGAGGAAGCCTTCAAGGAGCTGTCGGTCGCCTACGAGACCCTGTCCGACCCCGAGAAGCGCCAGATGTACGACATCGGCGGCCCCGACGCCTTGCGCGGCGGCGGCGCGGGTGGGGGCGCCCCCTTCACGGGCTTCTCCGACATCTTCGAGGCCATGTTCACCGGTGGCTTCGGCGCCTCCTCGCAGGGCCCGGCCTCGCGCGTGCGACGCGGCAAAGACCAGCAGGTCACCGTCGACATCACCCTCGAGGACGCAGCATTCGGCGCCGCGAAGGAAGTCTCCTTCAAGACGCACGTCCTGTGCGACACCTGCCACGGAGCGATGTGCCAGCCGGGCACCTCCCCCGAGCAGTGCACAACCTGCCACGGTTCCGGTTTCGTCACGCAGATCCAGAACTCGCTCTTTGGGCGCATGCAGACCCAGGCTCCCTGCCCCACGTGTCAGGGGTTCGGCTCCACGATCGCCCAGCCCTGCACGGAGTGCTCCGGCGCGGGACGCATTCCCACGCGCCGCACCCTCAACATCAACATTCCGGCCGGCGCCAGCGAGGGCACGCAGATCCGCGTGAGTGGCGAGGCGGAGGTCGGCCTGGGCGGCGGCCCGAACGGCGACCTGTACCTGCTGATCCGCGAGAAGAAGCACCCTGTCTTCGACCGTCGCGGGGACGACCTGCACACGTGGATCACGATCCCGATGACGACCGCCGCCCTGGGCACCGAGTTCGAGCTGGACACGCTGGACGGCAAGAAGACGGTGACGATCAACGCCGGCACGCAGCCCAACGACGACATTGTGTTGGAGGGGCTCGGCGTGGGTCACCTGCAGCGCTCGGGTCGCGGCGCGATGCACGTGCACGTGGATGTGGAGATCCCCAAGAAGCTGGACGAGACCTCGCGCAGCCTCCTCGAGCAGCTGGCCAAGGCGCGCGGCGAAGTCCGCGTCGAGCCGCACCGTCAGCAGCCGACGTTCTTCGACAAGCTGCGCGACACTTTCATGGGCTGAACGGCCATGACGCTACCCGTTTTTCTCAGTGACGACCTCACTCCCGCGCCCTCGTCCCTGTCGGTGGGGGAGCGGGCGGCCCTGTCCGGCTCGGAGGGGCGCCACGCAGCCTCCGTGCGTCGCATCGGCGCCGGGGAATGGGTGGACGTCGTCGACGGAGCAGGCCTGCGTCTGCGCTGCGAGGTGAGCGGCGCGGACAAGTCCTCGCTGTCCCTCATCGTGCGCGAGGTGGTCCAGGAAGAGTCGCCGCGCCCGCAGATCGTGCTCGTCCAGGCGCTCGCCAAGGGCGGGCGCGACGAGGCCGCCGTGGAAATCTGCACCGAGATCGGTATCGACCGGGTCATTCCCTGGGCCTCCCGGCGTGCGATCGTCCAGTGGAAGGGGCCCAAGGCCGAGAAGGGTCGCGTCAAGTGGGAGGGCGTCGCGCGAGCCGCCGCGAAGCAGTCGCGCCGCGCCTTCGTCCCGGCCGTGGAGGACGTCAAGGACAGTCGTGAGTTGGCCTCCTGGGTGCGCGCCCTCACGGACGAGGCCGGGGTGGCCTTCGTGTGTCACGAGGAGGCCACGGTCTCGCTCGGGGCCGCGCTCGCCCACGTCCAGGACTCGTGGGTCGATGGGACGCTCCCCGCGCGGATTGCGCTCATCGTGGGGCCCGAGGGCGGAATCGACGCCGAGGAGACGGCGCAGCTCGTGGACGCCGGTGCCCGCGTGATCGGCTTGGGGGCCAACGTGCTGCGCTCCTCGACGGCCGGCGCGGTTGCCCTGACGCTCATCCGCGCTGCGGCTGGGAAATACTAGCCCTGCGCGGCGCGGATGGATGCGCTCAGCGAGTGGGTCTGTCCCGCGCCCAGCGCGACGACGTCCGTGCCGGAGTTGAAGGCGTTGGGCGGGCAGCTCATCGGCTCGACGGCCACGCCCACGCGGCCGATGTTGTCGGCCGTGTACACCTGCAGCCAGCGCGCATCGGACGAGAGCGACACCCCCACGCCGGAGTCGGGGTCGCGCAGCGTCACAGTCCAGGTCCCCGGCGGCAGCCCCGCGAAACAGTGATCCAACCCGGCCTCGCCGATTCGTGCCGGGGATCGGAAATCCAGGCCGAAGCCCGCCACGTCGTGCGCGGCGACCGGGATCATGCTCGCGTCCGCCTCGTAGATGATCGATGCTGGGTTGGTGAGCTCGAGGTCGTCTGCGGCGATGCCGTCGACGGCCAGGTACGGGTGGAACCCGACGCCGAGGGGAGCCGTGCCCTGCCCGACGTTCGTCGCGGACAGCTCAACGGCGAGGCCCGCCCGCGCGTCCAGGCTGTAACGCGCGGACGCGAGAAGCGTCCACGGATAGGAATAGCGAGCCGCGATGAGCGTGCTGAGCTGCACGCAGGACGCGTCGGCACGGTCGACCTGCCAGTCCTGGAAGGCCACGAAACCGTGCAGGGACGTTCCGAAGGCCGGCTCGTCGACGGGCAGGTCGTAGCTCGTCCCCTCCCACGAGTAGGCGCCGCCGGCCACGCGGTTCGGCCAGGGCATGAGGACCTTTCCCAAGTATGCGGGAGGGCACTCGTCCACGCGATGGGGGACGATCACCTCGTGGCCCCGATACGTCAGGCCGGCCAGACCCGCGCCGACCGTAACAATCCGCGCCTCGTAGCCGCCGTCGCGCAGCACCACTTCGCGCCCCGACGCGCCGTACCTGACCATGGATGCTCCTTTGCGTTGTCTCATTATCGCCATTCTAATCGGGGCCGGCTCGTCTGTGTCACGCGGCCGGGCGTATCCTTATAGAGAATGACTCTCGATTGAAAGGAAGCTCAGTCGCATGGCACACGAGATCACAGACGAGCTGGTCGAACGCCTCCACGCCTACACGGACACCGCCCGCACGGTCGCACGCAACGCCGTCTCCCACGCTGGTGTCGAACCCGTCGCCTTTGACCGCGCCAAGGTCGTCGCCACCCCCACCGTCGTCTCCCACAAGGTGGATGACTGGAAGGTCACCTCGCAGAAGAAGTCCGGACGCTGCTGGCTCTTCTCCTCCCTCAACCTCCTGCGCTCCACGACCCGCACACACCTGGGCGTCAAGGACTTCGAGTTCTCGCAGAACTACGTCCTCTTCTGGGACAAGTTCGAGCGTGCCAACTTCTTCCTCACCGACGTCATCGCCACCGCCTCGACGGAGGACCTCGACGGCCGCCTCCTGCAGTTCCTGCTCGGCGACGTGCTCTCCGACGGCGGACAGTGGGACATGGCCGTGTCCCTCTACCTCAAGCACGGCCTCGTTCCCAAGACCGCGATGCCCGAAACCGAGTCCTCCAGCCATACCGCCCCGATGAACGGGCGCCTCAAGGTCCTCCTGCGCCGCACCGCCCTGGAGCTGCGCGCGCTCGTGGCCGCCGGAGCGTCCGAGGACGAGATCGACGAGGTCAAGGAGGCGGCCCTGGCCGACGTGTGGCGTATCCTCGTCATCTGCCTGGGAGAGCCGCCGGCCTCGTTTGAGTGGGAATGGCGCGACGATGCGGGCGAGTTCCACCGCGACGGCGTGCTCACCCCGCGCGAGTTCTACTCCCGCTACGTGGACGTGGACCTGACCCAGTACGTGTGCCTCGTCGATGACCCGCGCGCCGAGCACCCCAAGGGGCACACCCTCACCGTCGACCACATGGGCAACGTCGTGGGCGGGCGCCCGATCCTCTACGTCAACGCCCCCGTCGAGCAGATCCGCACCATCACTGCCTCCGTCCTGGCGTCGGGCCGCGTCGTCTGGTTCGGCGCCGACTGCGGCAAACAGTCCGACCGCGCCTCCGGCCTGTTCGTCGACGGCCTCTACGACTACGACAACCTGTTCGGCGTGGACTTTTCCACCTCGAAGGAACAGCGCGTGAATACCGGCGAGTCCGCGATGAACCACGCGATGCTCTTCACCGGCGTCGACATCGACGAGGCCGGGGAAGGGCGCCGCTTCCGCGTGGAGAACTCCTGGGGCGAAGAGCCCGGCGAGAAGGGATTCTTCACCATGGACGCCGCCTGGTTTGACGCCAACGTCTTCGAGGTCGCCGTCCACGTGGACGACCTGCCCGAGGAGCTGCGCGCCGTCATCGCCGAGGAGCCGACGCACCTGCCGGCATGGGACCCGATGGGCGCCCTGGCCTGAGCGAGTCGCGTTCAGGCGCTCATGCGTGAAACACTCCGTGTGGGGTGGGTGACGTGGGACAATAGTTCTGCGACACCCACCCCACATCCGTCAGGAGGATCCATGAGCACCGACGTCACCCGCGACTTCGCGTTTGGCCTGCCCAAGGCCGAGCTGCACCTGCACCTGGAGGGCACCCTCGAGCCCGACCTGAAGCTGGCCCTGGCACGCAAGAACGGCGTGGATATCGGCCAGAGCACCGTCGAAGAAGTGCAGGCCACCTACCGCTTCAACGACCTGACCTCCTTCCTGGCCGTCTACTATCCGGCGATGGACGTCCTGCAGGACGAGGACGACTTCTACGCGCTGGCGGCCGCCTACTTCCAGCGTGCGCGCGCCAACGGCGTCGTGCGCGCCGAGTGCTTCTTCGACCCGCAAGCCCACACCACGCGCGGTATCGAAATCGACACCGTGATCCGCGGCTATCACCGCGCTGTCGTCGAGGCCCGCGAAACCGGCCTGTCCGCGGATCTCATCCTGTGCTTCCTGCGTGACATGAGCGCCGAGTCGGCGCTCGAGACCCTCCAGGCAGCCTTGCCCTACAAGCACATGTTCATCGGCGTGGGGCTGGACTCCGACGAGCGAGACAACCCGCCCACCAAGTTCGCCCGCGTCTTCCAGCTGGCGCGCGAGGCCGGCCTGCACGTCACGATGCACTGCGACATCGACCAGGTCGGCTCCATCGACAACATCCGCGCCGCCCTCACGGAGCTGGGCGCGCAGCGCCTGGACCACGGCACGAACATCGTGGAAGACCCCGAGCTGGTCGCCTACGCGCGAGACCACGGCATCGGCCTGACCTCCTGCCCCCTGTCCAACTCCTTCGTCACGGAGGAGATGAAGGGCAAAGAGATCGTCGAACTGACCGCAGCCGGCGTGAAGGTCAGCATCAACTCCGACGACCCCGCCTACTTCGGAGGCTACGTCGGCGACAACTACCTGGGGCTTGCCGAGCGCTTCAACCTTAGCCGCGCGGACCTGGAGCGCATCGCCCGCAACTCCATCGACATCGCCTGGATCCCGGACGAACAGAAGAAAGCGATGCACGCGCGTATCGACAGCTTCGTCGCACAGCACTGACCCTGTGGGAGCGCGAGGCCGGGGCTCGGGGAGACCCGCCCCGGCCTCGTCCGTCGAGGAAAGCACCTGTTGGACTCGTGCCACCCGGTGGACCGTTCCGTCACAATTGGTCACCCCGTGAACGCGGAGCGCGCCCGAAGCCTCGGCCTGACATGATAGAAGCCATGTTGAACCACACGAAGCCGACGTTGTTGATTTCCAACGTCCTGCCGGCACGGCCGGGGGACGAGGCATACAACAACATCTGCATGCGCTTGTGGGATCGTCTGCTTGAGGCCGCGCTGCCCACCTGGAACGTCATCCGCGAATACGCGCAGGAAGACGGAGCCGAGGGCGCCACGCTGCGCGCCAGCGCCGCCGACGCAATCATCATCATGGGCGGCGAAGACGTCCACCCCGCCCACTACGGAGCCTTCCAGGGCTACAAGCGCGAGGGGCGCCACTGGTACCGCGCCGACCTCGGACAGCTCGCCCTCGTCGACTACGCTGCCCGAACCGGCACCCCGCTGCTGGGCATTTGCCGCGGTATGCAGATCATCAACACCGCGTTCGGCGGCACCCTCGAACAGGACATCGCCGACGGCACCCACTCCAACCCCACGATCCTCTCCGATCACCGATTCGTGCGCCACAGCGTGCGTGTCGACGCCGACAGCCACCTCGAGCGAGCCCTGGCCCCCGTGCTCGTCGATTCCTGCCTGACCATCTCGTCGGCCCACCACCAGCGCGTCGCCCGTCTCGGCGACACCCTGCGCGTGAGCGCCTACGCCCCCGACGGAACCGTCGAGGCCATCGAATCTCCCGACGCCCCGATCATCGGCGTGCAGTGGCACCCCGAGGACCCCGCCGACGACATCGCCCAGCTGCGTTGCCTGCTCGGCCACCTCGACGCGCGCCGCGTCCCCCGACTCGAGAAGGCGTCCACTACCCTGGTCGCATGACCATCACACCGGGAACAACCTTCGAGGACCCTCGATTCCGCGACGACGCGCGCACGCCCGCGCAGCGCATGCGCGACGGCGACTACTACATCGCCGACGACGAGCTTTCTGTACTCACAAAGCGCGCGGTACGCCTCCTGAGCCTTTACGAACAGGCGCACCCCACCGACCCGGACATCGCCCGCTACCTGCTCGCCCAGGTCCTCGGCGAGGTGGGGGAGGACATCGACATTCGCCCGCCCCTGCGCGTCGACTACGGGCACAACATCACCATCGGTGACGGATCCTGGATCAACTACGGCCTGACTGTTCTCGACGTAGCCCCGGTCGTCATCGGTGCCGACGTCCTCATCGGCCCCAACTGTTCGCTCTACACCGCGATCCACCCGACCGAGCCCGGGCCTCGTCGCGCCAAGTGGGAGTCCGCCGCCCCGATCACCCTCGAAGATAACGTGTGGCTGGGCGGCTCCGTCGTCGTCTGCCCGGGCGTCACCATCGGCGAAAACTCGATCATCGGAGCCGGGGCCGTCGTTACCCGCTCCGTGCCCGCCAACTCCATCGCCGTGGGCAACCCCGCCCGCGTTATCAAGGAACTCGACCCGACCGCCCCGCGCGCGCTCCAGGCCGCCCGAGCCGGCGTCGTCGATGAGCGAACCTGGCGGAAACAAGCATGAGCGTCCTGCCGATCTGCATCACGGGCGAGCCAGTCCTGCACAGGATCGCCGACCCCGTCGAACGTTTCGATTCCTCCCTGACCGACCTCGTCGCCGACATGATCGACACCATGCACGAGGCCCCCGGCGTGGGGCTGGCCGCCCCGCAGGTCGGCGTCGGGCTCCAGCTTTTCGTCTGGTCGTACCGGGGAGGCGGGCCCTTCGACAGGCGCTACCGTGACGCCCTCGCCCTGGACCTCGCCCCCACCCTCGGCTTCAACGACGCGATGAGCGGCGTCGTCGTCAACCCCACGCTTGACCTCGTCTGGGACGAGGCCGGTGCGGGCGCGATCCTCCCCGCCCAGCCAGACATCGCCGACGAGGCCGAGGGCTGCCTGTCGGTCCCCGGCGTGACCTATCCGCTGCGCCGCGCGCTCGGCGCCATCCTGCGCGGCTACGACGCGAATGGGCGCCCGATCACGGTGGCCGCGCGCGGCTGGCTCGCGCGCATCTTCCAGCACGAATACGACCACCTCCGAGGAACCCTCTACGTCGACCGCCTGGAGGAGCCCTACGGGCAGATGGCCGCGGAGCTCGCGCACTCCAAGGGCTGGGGACGCCCCGGATACACGTGGACCCCGGGGGAGCGAACCTAAGCCGCCCCCGCCGGGGTCCGTCACACGCGGTGTGTCTCAGTGGACCTCGAAACCCAGCGAGCGGAAGTACTCGCGCACATCCTCCGTTGCCTCGGGCGTGGGAGCCTTCGCATCCTCAAGCTGATACTCCAGGCCGAGGGAATGCCACTTGTCCTTACCCAGCTGGTGGAAGGGAAGAACCTCGATACGGTCGATGACATCCTTCCAGCGGGTGACGATCTCACCGACCTTGCGGATGTTCTCGGGGTCGTCCGTCAGGCCCGGAACCAGGACAAAACGAATCCAGATGCGTGTGTCCCCGCCTCGAGCCGCGATGCGGTCGCCGAACGCAATTGTGGGTGCCAGCTCACGGCCGGTCGCCTTCTTGTAAGTCTCCTCGTCGCCGCTCTTGACGTCCAGAAGCACCAGATCGATCGCGTCGAGCATCTCGTCGTCACAGTTCGCGCCCAGGTAGCCGGAGGTGTCGATGCACGTGTGCACGCCCATCTCCTTGGCACCCAGCAGGATGCGCTTGGCAAAGTGGGGCTGCATGAGGACTTCGCCGCCGGATAGCGTGATGCCGCCCTTCGTCGTTCGGAAAATACGACGATAGCGGGCGATGCGGGAGAGCAGCTCCGTGTCGGACACGGGAGCGCCGTCCTTCATGAGGAACGTATCAGGGTTGTGGCAGTAGAGGCAGCGCAGCGGACAGCCGTTGAGGAACACAGTCATGCGCGTGCCGGGGCCGTCGACGGCGGTCACCAGCTCCCAGGAGTGAATGGAACCGAGCGTGCCCTCTCGCATGCGTCGCAAGCGTTCGGAACGCTCCAGGTCCGTGATTTCCTCAAGGCCCTCGACGCCCGCGCCGACGGTACGGGATTGGGGAGCCTGGAAGTCCTGCTCGCGGAACGTGGGAATGGCGAGGGGCTGCGTCATGATTCCTTCTTCGAGGTAGTACGGGCGCGGCGATGGCGCGAACGATGTCGGGGCGTCAGCGATTGCGGGCGGAACCGGCGGGCATAGTAGTGGGGCGCCGGGCGTGCGCCCAACGCCCCACTACCGTCGACCGATCAGGCCGAGTGGTGGAAGGTGCGGGACAGGACGTCCAGCTGCTGCTCACGGGTGAGCTTGACGAAGTTCACGGCGTAGCCGGAAACGCGAACGGTCAGGTTCGGGTACTTCTCGGGGTGCTCCATCGCGTCCTTCAGCGTGGACTCCTCGAGGACGTTGATGTTCGCGTGGTACAGGCCATCCTTGTCGCCGCGCTCCTCGCGGGCGGCCTTCATGTCAGCGAGACGCTCTTCGTAGGTCTTGGTTGCCATAACATTTCTCCTTAATTGTGAGACTCCGGCGGTGCCGGCTGGGCAGGCCGGGTCGCGGCCTCACCCACGGGTTGGGTGGCGGGGATCAACATACGGATACGAGTTGATCCCCGCCGATGGTGGATCAGTAGCCCTTGGTGCCGTCGTAGGCGCAGGAATCGTCGGGGACGAAGCCGGCGTCGAGGATACCGACCAGGTTCTGGATCTGCTCTTCCTTGGAGCGGCCCAGGCCCTGCGGGGTGATCGTGTTCGTCAGCGAGATGCCGTCGAGCGCGTCGTTGTAGTCCAGCTTGCCGACCGACAGCATGGAGGCGACCATGCCGTGCGTGTCGATGCCGTTCTCGGGGTTCGCGCCGGGGGCGAAGGGGGTGCCCTTCTCGTGGCCCGACGGGAAGGAGCCGGTGGCCTTGCCGTAGACGACGTTCGAGGTGATCGTCAGGACGGACTGGGTCGGGATCGCGTCACGGTACATGGGGATCGCGCGGATCTTGTCCATGACGGTGTGGACGACGGTCGCGGCGATGTCGTCGGCGCGGTCATCGTCGTTGCCGTAGGTCGGGAAATCGCCCTCGGTGCGGTAGTCGACGACCAGGCCGGTCTCGTCGCGGATCGGGTAGACCTTCGCGTACTTGATGGCGGCCAGCGAGTCGGCGACGATGGACAGACCGGCGATGCCGCAGCCCATGGTGCGGATGATCTCGGCGTCGTGCAGAGCCATCTCGATGGCCTCATAAGCGTAGCGATCGTGGCAGTAGTGGATGATGTTGAGGGCCTCAACGTAGGTGCCAACCACCCAGTCGAGCATCTCCTCGTAGCGCTTCCACACGTCGTCGAAGTCGAGGGGGCCGTCGCCCTGGACGGGCTCGTAGCCTTCCATGACCTGCTTGCCGCTCATCTCGTCGCGGCCGCCGTTGATGGCGTAGAGCAGGGCCTTGGCGGCGTTCACGCGGGCGCCGAAGAACTGCATCTGCTTGCCGACGCGCATGGGGGACACGCAGCACGCGATGGCGGCGTCGTCGCCCCAGTGGGCACGGATCTGCGGATCGGACTCGTACTGAATCGACGAGGTCTCGATCGAGATGCGGGCGCAGAACTCCTTGTAGCCGCGGGGCAGGTTCTCGTCCCAGAAGATGGTGATGTTCGGCTCGGGGGCCGGGCCGAGGTTCACCAGAGTCTGGAGCAGACGGAACGAGGTCTTGGTGACCAGCGTGCGGCCGTCGTCGCCGAAGCCGGCGTCGGACCAGGTGGCCCAGTAGGGGTCGCCCGAGAAGATCTGGTCGTAGGCGATGGTGCGCAGGAAGCGGGTGATGCGCAGCTTGATGACCAGGGCGTCGATGATCTCCTGCGCGCCGGACTCATCGAGCGTGCCGTTCTTCAGGTCGCGCTCGAAGTAGCAGTCGAAGAAGCCGGAGAGGCGGCCGATCGACATGGCGGCGCCGTCCTGAGACTTCACGGAGGCCAGGTAGCCGAAGTAGGTCCACTGCACGGCCTCGTGCGCGTTGGTGGCCGGGCCGGAGATGTCGTAGCCGTAGGAGGCGGCCAGGTTCTTCAGCTTCTTCAGGGCCTTGATCTGCTCGGAGTGCTCCTCGCGGTAGCGCGCCCAGTGCTCGGAGAAGGGCTGGTCGGCGTAGCGATCCTTGTCCTTCTGCTTCTCGGCGATCAGGTGATCAACACCGTAGAGGGCCACGCGGCGGTAGTCACCGATGATGCGGCCACGGCCGTAGGCATCCGGCAGGCCGGTGATGATGTGGGAGGAGCGGGCGGCGCGAATGCGCGGGGTGTAGATGTCGAAGACCGCGTCGTTGTGGGTTTTGCGGTACTGGGTGAAGATCTTCTTCACCTCGGGGTTGTATTCCTTGCCGGCCTCGTGGATGGCGGTCTCGACCATGCGCCAGCCGCCGTTGGGCATCATTGCGCGCTTGAGCGGAGCGTCGGTCTGGAGGCCGACGATCACGTTGTCGTCCTCGCAGATGTAACCGGGCTTGAAGGCGTCGATGTCGGCCGGGGTGTCGGTGTCAACGTCGAGGATGCGCACCTTGCGCTCTTCGGAGAGGTACTTTTCCTCGAGGGTGTTCCAGACCCGCATGGTCTTTTCAGTGGGGCCAGCCAGGAACGAGGCGTCGCCCTCATACGGGGTGTAGTTCAGCTGGATGAAGTCGCGGACGTCGATCTCATCGCACCAGTTACCCTTGACAAAACCTTCCCAGGCTTTCTGGTCTGCTGTCGTCATTCTTCCTCTTCTCGGATTTTCCGTTTCCCTGTGGGGACGGTCGTTGGGAGCATAGCTCCGTCAGTGCGCCGGATTCCGGCGCTTGGGTCTATTGTCCTACGGTCGATGCGGACCAGACAACCTGTTTCGCCCATCGATCTATGTTCTGTGTCTCAGGGGTGTGGGTCTAAAGTCTCTCGCACCTCAATTATAGGACAAAGGTCCCCGTTAGGGAAGGGGGGCCTTTGACCACCTACACTGGTACCAGTGCCCGTTTCACGAAGGAGATAATCCCTATGTCCGCACCCCGTCCGGTCCTCGCAGTTGGCGTTCTTGGCGCTGGAACCGTCGGTAGCCAGGTCATTCGCATCCTGCAGTCCAGCCGCGAGGATTTCGCCGCCCGCTCCGGTGCGCAGATGGAGGTCCGCCGAGTCCTTGTCCGCAATGTGGATGCCCCGCGCGACTCCCCGATCGACCGCGAGCTGTTGACGACCGACCCCGCCGAGGCCATTGACGGGATGGACCTCGTCGTCGAGTTGATCGGCGGCATCGAGCCGGCGCGCACGTTCGTGTTGCGCGCCCTCACCCAGGGCATCTCGGTCGTGACGGGCAACAAGGCCCTGCTCGCCGCGCACGGTCCGGAGCTGTACGAGGCTGCCGCCTCCAACGACGCCGACCTCTACTACGAGGCTGCCGTCGCCGGCGCCGTGCCCGTCGTGTACGGCCTGCGTGAGTCCCTCGCAGGTGACCGCGTGACGACGGTGATGGGCATTGTCAACGGTACGACGAACTTCATCCTGGATGCGATGAGCTCCAAGGGACTGAGCTACGAGGACGCTCTTAAGCAGGCGCAGGACATGGGTTTTGCCGAGGCCGATCCGACGGCCGACGTCGAGGGACTGGACGCCGCCGCCAAGTGTTCCATCCTGGCCTCGCTCGCCTTCCACACCCGCGTGGGAATCGACGACGTCGCGGTCGAGGGTATCTCCAACATCACCAAGGAGGACATGGAAGAGGCCGCTCGCGTGGGCCACACCATCAAGCTCCTGGCCATCGCCGAGCGCCGCATCGGCGAGGATGGCCGCGAGGGCGTCGCGATGCGCGTCCATCCCGCCCAGGTGCCCTCGGATCACCCGCTGGCGTCCGTCGACGGCGCCTTCAACGCCATCCTCGTCGAGGGTGAGAACGCCGGGCGCCTCATGTTCTACGGGCAGGGAGCGGGCGGCGCCCCCACGGCCTCGGCCGTCCTGTCCGACCTCGTGGCCGCCGCGCACCACCGCGCCTTCGGCGGGCACGCGCCGCGCGAATCCGTCTACGCGCACCTGCCGATCCTCGACCCCGGCTCGACCCACACGCGCTACCAGATCCGCCTCCAGGTGGAAGACCGCCTGGGCGTCCTGTCCGACGTCGCCGGCATCTTCGCCCGCCACGGAGTGTCGATTCAGTCCGTGCATCAGCGCAACGACCAGGTGCCCGGCGCCTGCGTCATCGTCGTGACCAGCCACCGGGCTCGCGAGGCAGACCTGCGTGCTGTTGCCCGTGCGCTCGCCGTCTCCGACGCGGTGCGCGAGGTGACCTCCACGATCCGCGTTGAGGGTGAGTGACGTGCGCGTTCATGACGATTTCGTCGCCGTCAAGGTTCCCGCGACGAGCGCGAACCTTGGCCCCGGCTTCGACTGCATGGGACTGGCCCTCGACCTGTGGGACGAGGTCTCCGTTCACGCCACGACGGGCCCGACCTCCGTCGTTGTCGAGGGCGAGGGCGCCGGCAACGTGGAGCAGGGCGAGGACAACCTCGTCGTGCGCGCCTTGCGCCTGGCGCTGGACCGAGCAGGCGCGCCCCAGGTGGGGGTGCGCATGCGCTGCACGAACCGCATCCCTCATTCGCGAGGCCTGGGCTCCTCCGCCAGTGCGATCGTCGCGGGCGTGACGCTCGCCCGCGCGCTCATCGGCGATGCCGACGTGCTCGGACGCCAGGAGATTCTCGAGATCGGCTCGCAGATGGAAGGCCACCCCGACAACGTCGCCCCCGCCGTCTTCGGTGGCGCAACGGTCGCCTGGATGAACGAGGAGACCGAGGAGGTTGGTGCGCTGCGGTTGAGCCCGCCCGAAGGCATCGAACCGGTCGTCTTCATTCCCGACTTTGAGCTGCGCACGGCCACGGCCCGCGCCGCCCTGCCGCGCACCGTTGATCACGTGGACGCGCGCTTTAACGTTGCCCGCGCCGCCTCGCTTGCGGCCCTCCTGTCGGGACAGGCCCAGGCCAGCGGGGGAGCGGACCTGCATACGCTGCTCATGGAGGCCACGCGCGACCGCCTCCACCAGGAGCAGCGACGCGGCGCCATGGAGCCCTCCCTCGCGCTGGTCGATTGGCTGCGCGGCGCGGGATACGCGGCCGTCGTCTCGGGCGCCGGCCCCACCGTCATGTCGCTCGAGCCCGTGGGCGCGGACATCCGCCGCGAAGCCGCGCGTTCCGGGTGGCGCGTCCTGCCGCTCGGCGTCGCTGCGTCGGGTGTGCAGATCACCCGCGGCTCCCTCGCGAAAGTCGAGTTCTGAACAGCCTGCGAGCTGTGAGTTTCTGCGCAAGCACCGCCAGTCGCGCCGTCTGATCGACAGCGGGCTGGCGGTCTTGCTATATTTTCCCCAGGTCCGAGTCGACTGCTCGACTCCGACCGTTGCGATGCGCCTTCCTTGCGCATCTCCCTTATCAAGCTTTTTCTTGTGCTTGAGCAATTCACCCGCCCGATATGGGCGCATTCCAGTAAGGATCCCTTCGTGAGCAACGAAACCCCCGCCGAGATGACGACCGCGTCGCTGTCGGCGATGAAGCTGCCCGAGCTCAAGGCTCTGGCCGCATCCCGCGGTCTCAAGGGCTTTTCCCAGCTTCGTAAGCCCCAGCTGATCGAGCTCCTGAGCAACGATGCCAGCGCTCCGACCACGCCTGCCGCCGCTTCCCGCGACGAGGCCCCG
>NZ_ALIY01000060.1:0-10732 GCF_000283035.1 Actinomyces sp. ICM58 | reverse complement strand
TGGCGGTCGCCATCGCCGTTCCCGCCATCGCGCTGACGGTCAGCGTGATGGCTGGGACCTTCGCGCTGGTGGGCCGATGAGCGGCGATGGGCGCTCCGCGACCTAGTCGCCTGTGCTCGCCGCCTGGGGGCGTGCCCCGCGCTGCCTCAACGGGGTGTTGGCGAGCGCGAGGTAGCGGCGCACCCGCGCGATTGAGTAGCCGTGCTGTGCGGCGAGGTCGCTGATCGAGGCGCCCTCTTCGTACTGGCGGCGCAGCTGCGCGCTGACCGCGAGCTCGGAGTCGTGCGGGAGGCGCTGGTGGGATTCGAGCGTCGGGAGGGCGGTGAGTGGACGCTCGATCTGTCCGCCGGCGTATCCGCTGTAGACGCGGCCCTGCGGTTCGATGCTTTCGTCTGCTTCGTTTCCCCAGACGGACCAGCCCGGTCGCGGGTATCGGGCGAACATTTCGAGGTAGGGGCCGGGTGAGCAGGCTTCGATCAGCTCGTATTGCTCGTCGGGCTTTCGGGAGTGTTCGCGCTTGCGGGTCTCGATCATGTTGACCTGGCGGCGCCCGGGGGCGAGCGTGCGCATCCTGCCGCGCACGCCGAACAGGAGCAGCTCCGTGACGTTACGGAAATAGAAGCCGACGCCGCGCCCGTCGGGGCCGCCGTCCTTGCGTCGTTTCGCCCAGACGATGTTGGAGACGTAGCGGAATCCCCATGCGGTCATGACGTCGAGGCCCTCCGGGAGGAGGGCGTTAGGGACCCACAGGTACAGGTGTGCGTTGGGTGCTGCGACGTCGGCAACGGGCAGGTCCTTGATGGCGTCGAGGGGCATCGTGCCGTAGCGGCCGAGGCGCTTGTGTTCGGGTGCGACTTTGCCTGTCCGGTTCTGGAATCTCCACGGCGGGTCGGACAGGACCGTCGAAAATCCGCCCGCGACGGTGGGGAGGGGGGCGTAGGGCTCGTCTGTCATGCTACCCATGGTAGTACCATTTAGATCTAAATATAGATCTAAATTGAGGCGTGTTGCGTGGTGTCGCCCATGCGACAGACGCCGCCGGTGGCCGTGTTACGATGACGAAATGATCCAGACAGCGTCGTACGATAACCCGGATATTGTTCGCCCGAGCATCCGCGACAGGTATTCGTTTTTCGAAGTGAGAAATGCGTGCGGTGTCCTCGCCGCTGTCGCCCGCGACGAGTGGATGGATATTATCGAGGTATTGGACGGCTTTAGCTTTTCGGCGAACCTCCTACTTCGAGCTGGTGGGAATAACTCCGCAATGGCCGATCGGCTCAATGGAGAACTGCGGGCGCGGGGATGGGCCGAATGCAAATACGTCGTCAAGCGTGAAGGGTACATCGAATATCGCGAGAGATGGCGCGCAATTGAGGTGCTACCCCACAGTGAGACTCCTTCCTATTGGGTCGATAATCGCAAAGGGCGCGTCTTGGTCGACGTGGAATGGAATGCGAAAGATGGGAATCTCGACCGCGATCTCGCAGCCTACCGTGCCTGGTACGAGGACGGCCTGATCGACGGCGCAGTCATCATCACGAAAGACCGCCCATCACTTCTTGATCTTGCGTGCGACTTATGGGCAGAATACCTCGATGTTGCCTATGAAGACGTGTACAACGCGACGCGGCGCCCCGCGAAAAAGAGGACGGAGCGTGAGCGCGAATTGGCCCTGCCACTCGACCTGACCACGACGACCGTGACGAGCCTGGACAAAGCGAAACCGCGTGTTGATCGAGGCGAGGCCGGCACGTGCCCGGTCGCCGTCATTGCGGTCAGCGCTCGCACGTGGGACGGCACTCCCTACGTGCCCGTCGGTTCCTCCATGGACTAAAGGAACTTCATGAACGGCCCGAACACGTCCCACCCCCGCGGACACGACGCAGCGCCCACGTGCGCCGTCACCGTGCCCGTGTCCCTCGCTCCCGACGAGGCCGCCCGCGACCTTGCCCCGCGCCTGCGCTCGCTCGCGGGGGAGGGGACCCCGGCCTCGTCCCCCGGTGAACCTGCCCGCGCGCCGCTCGCCGTCCCCGTCGTCACCATCGACGGATACTCCGGCTCTGGCAAGTCCACGCTGGCGGCCGCCCTCGCGCGCCTCCTACCCGGCTGGCAGGTCCTCCACCTCGACGACTGGTACCCGGGCTGGGACGGCCTCGCCCAGGGCGCCGAGGTCGCCCGTCGAATCGCCGCCGACCTGCGGGAAGGCCGAGCCTCGTCCTACGTCACCTGGGACTGGGAGACCAACACAAGCGGTCTCGCCGTTGAAGTCCCCCTGGCCCCCACAATCATCGAGGGCTGCGGCGCCTGGGACGCCGACGCCGACCTGTCGGTGTGGATCGCCGACCCCGGCGAGGCCGAGCGGCGAAGGCGGGCGCTCGCGCGCGATGGCGCGACCTACGCGCCACACTGGCAGCGCTGGGCCATGCAGGATCGGGGCCGCTCGATAGACTAGGCACATGTTTACGCCGCCCCCCGAACCTCCGATGTGGGCGTGGCTCCTGTTCGGGGCCGTCGATTTCGCCATCCGTATCGTGGCGCTTGGCGTCGTCCCGAAACGCCGCCGAGCCTCCACCTCCACCGCGTGGCTGCTCCTCATCTTCCTGTGGCCCCTCCTCGGCGTCCCCCTCTACATCATCTTCGGATCCTGGTGGGCCATGGGGCGCCGCCTCGACGACGACCCCGAGGCCAGCGCCCTCGTCGACACCATCCTCGCAGGCTCCGCCAGGCCCGAGCCGACCACCTACGATGCGCCCGGCGGCACCAACGACGACGTGGCCGCGCTCATGCGCCTGACCGGCGCCCTGAGCGGCTTCCCCGACTCCTGCGGGCACGTCGTCGCGCTGCACAACGACACGGCCGAGACCTTCCGGCAGATGGCCGCCAGCATCGACCGGGCAACCCACCACGTGAACGCGCTCTACTTCCAGACGTCGTGGGACGAGTGCACCGCCCCCTTCTACGAGGCTCTCGAACGCGCGAAGGCCCGCGGTGTCACCGTCCGTCTCCTCGTCGACCACCACGGGCTGCGCACGATCCCCGGTCACAAGGCATTCCGGCGTCGCCTCGACGACATGGGGATCCTCTGGCACGAGATGCTGCCCTTCGCGCCCCTGCGCGGACACATCCGCCGCCCCGACCTGCGCAACCACCGCAAGATCCTGGTCGTCGACGGGCGCGAGGCCTACATCGGATCCCACAACCTGGTGGCCCCCGACTACGACACGCCCTCCTTCCAGAAAGCCGGCATCACCTACGACGACACCAGCGTGAGCCTCACCGGCCCTATCGTCACCCAGATCGAGGCCGTCTTTGCCCTCGACTGGTACTACGCCAGCAAGGAGGTCCTCACCCCCGCCGACCTCACCCCGCCCACCGCGTGCGAGGAGGAAGCGCCCGAGGAGGCCCCGGCCTCGTCGATGCAGATCATCCCCTCGGGCCCGGCGTTCCGAGACGAACCCAACCTGCGGGCCTTCGTGCACATGGTGTCATCGGCGCGCTCTCACGTTTCCATCGCGAGCCCCTACTTCATCCCCGACGAGGCGCTCATCGCCGCGCTGACGAACGCCGCCCTGTCCGGCGTCGAGGTCGAGCTCTTCCTTTCCGAGCAATTCGACCAATTCCTGGTCGGGCACGCTCAGCGTTCGTATTACGGGATGCTCCTCAAGGCGGGTGTGCGCATCCACCTGTACCGCAAGCCCACGATGCTGCATTCCAAGTACGTGGTCGTCGACGGCAGCCTGTGCGCCATCGGATCGTCGAACATGGATGTGCGTTCTTTCGGCCTCAACTACGAGATCACGCTCCTCGCCGACGATGCGTGCCTGGTCGAGCTGCTGCACGGTAACGACGAACGTAACCGTGAGCGCTCACGCGAGCTGACCTACGAGGAGTGGCGGGGTCAGCCGTGGCACGTGCACTACGTCGACAACGTGTGCCGCCTGTGGAGCTCGCTCCTGTGAGCACCTCGGGGGACGAGGCCGTGGCCGGGCGCGCGCATACTCCTCCTGCGCGGCAGCAAAACGGGGATCACGAGACGATGTCGAACACAGTGTCCGCCTCGCTCGAGGTGAACCCGTTCGTGGGCGAGGGCGGCGCCTACGACTCAGTGCGACCCGCCTACCCGGACGAGGCGGTGGCGGCGCTGCTGGGTGCTGAGCCTGTGCGGGGTGGCGCGGCCGGTCAGCAGCCCCTGCGCGTCGCCGACATCGGTGCCGGCACCGGCAAGATGAGCGAGCTCCTGGCGCGTGCGGGGGCCATCGTGGAGGCGGTGGAGCCCTCGGAGGCGATGCGCGCCCAGGCCTCGTTCATACCGGGCGTGACGTGGCACGACGGCGTCGCCGAGGATACGGGATTACCGGACGGTGCGTTCGATATCGTGGTGTTTGCCCAGTCCTGGCACTGGGTGAACTCCGAGCGCGCGGGGGTGGAGGTTGCCCGCATCCTGGCGCCCGGGGGCGCGCTGGGGATCGTGTGGAACCAGATGGACGTCTGTGTCCCGTGGGTGCACAGGCTCACGCGCATCATGCGTTCGGGGGACGTTCACCGGCCCGACCGTCCGCCCACGCCAGGCGGCGGCTTCGCGCCCATGCGCCTGACTCAGGTCGCGTGGGAGGACATCATGACGCCCGAGCAGATTCTCACCCTGGGGACGACCCGGTCCTCCTACATTCGCTCGTCGGGGGAGGGGAGAGCTCGCATGCAGGCGAACCTGCGCTGGTACCTCTACGAGCACCTGGGCCACGCGCCGGGGGAGGAGGTCGTCATCCCCTACACGACCCTCGTGTGGCGCGCCGAGCGCGAGGACGCGTGAGGCTGGCCGCCTCCTAGTCGAAGGTGATCTCGCGCTCGGTCTTGTTGTCGAACCAGCGGCGGCGGCCGTCGGGCTCGACGACGAGCTGAATGTCGGAGCCAACCGGCAGGAGGTAGATGCCGATGCAGGCCGGTTCGAGGGCGCACAGCTCGTTGAAGTCGACCACTGTCATGTTCGCGGGATTCGACAGGTACTCCTCGGTGTCGCGGTCTGACAGGACGCGCCATCCGGAGTCCTGCGGCGCGAAGGGCGTCTCGCGGGTCAACCACTTGATGTTGCCCGTCCGCTCGACGATCTTGCGCGAGACGATGGCCGCTCCGGCGTTTTCGATGAACGTGGTCATGCGTGTTCCTCCGTGTGTCTCTCGCTCCTGGCCTCCAGGTAGCGTGCGATGCGATCGGCCAGTGCCTGGCGATGGGGCCAGCGTCGAGCGACGTCGTACATGGTATCGTGCGAGCCCGTCAGCTCGATGTCGAAACCGGGATCGGGGGAGGCGAAGACGAGGTCGTACAGGGGGGTGAGCTCCTCGTCGGAGTACTCCTGCGTGGAGATCAAATGGACCAGGGGGATGCACCCGTTCTTGTCCGCTTGACCGAGCGCTACGCCTCGATCCATGAGGCGGCGGCATAGCGCGACGTCCCGGTCAACGTCGCGCGCGCCTTGCGCGAAGAGAATGTGGAACGGGTTCGTTCCGTCCGTGGTGCCGGCATCGAGAACGCAATCGCGGTCTAGCAGGAAGTCGCACATCGGGTAACGCTGCGCGGGATCGGTGTTGCTAAGCGCCTCGATGAAGAGGCTCTTGCCCCACCGCACACGCTTTTCGTCCCCGTCGGAAAACAACTCGTTGAATTGATCGAAGGTTCCCCTGTGTGCGACCGCAAAGATAGACGTCATCAGAGATTCCACCCGCTATTCATCGATATGAGCCCTGTTTCTCGATGAAAACTCGACTCGATAGTTCTTTGGTTTATTATACCAATCGAGAAATTGCTGTGGCGTCATCTCGCCATTGACATACGATCTCCATACGTCACTGTACTTGTGACCGGGCTTATGCCCCATGTCCCAGATGCCCGCTCGGGGCTGGCCCGGCTGCCAATCGACAGGTTTGCCGCGCCAGTCATGCAAAACGCCGTCGGCATCGGTGAATTCATCTCTGACCTTGTCCACAATCCCCTTGCGGAATGAGGGTCTATTCTTCGGGTTCAGGTACGGGCGCGGATCGCTGGGGTCAACGTGCGGGATCCCGTCGTCGTCCACAAACGTGCCGTAGTTGTGCGCCGGATCGCCCGTGTGCGGGTTTGGCGCGTCGGCCGAGGCCTTCGGCGCTGCCGGAGCGTCCACGTCGGCCTTCGGCGCGTCCGAGTGGGTGAGCTTATGGAGCCATTCTTTGAGCGACTTCAGGAGCTGATCGGCGTTGGTCAGCTTTGTGCCCAGGTTCGACAGCGATTCCTTCAGGGCCGAAATGCGCTTGGAGACGCCGCTCATCAGGGAGGCGACCTTGGTGGAAATCTGCTCCATGACGAGGGGGAAGGCGGTCCCGAAGGACGCGACCAGCTCGACCGCGTAGGACAGGATGGAGGCGACGACCTGGCTGATCGCGTCGCGCACGAAGTCGTGGACGAATTGGATGATCACCGCGCACACGTCGTAGGCGGTGCCGACCGCTCCCGAGAGCGCCCCCGTCATGGCGATGCCCTTGGTCGTGGCGCCCGATGCGGCGAAATACGCGGTCGCGGTGCTTCCTGTGAAGGACCCATCGGGGAAGGAGGAACGAACGTCGCGCTCGATGTTGTCCGCCGCGGCCTTCAAGGTCGCGGCGACGTTCTTCCACGTCTGCCCGTTCGCGCGCAGCTGGTCCGCGTCCCCGGCGAGCTGGAGCAGCCAGTCCTTGAAGGGCTGAATATGGTCGAACACCCACCCGATGCCCCACGCCATGAGAGTGGCCAGAGGATCGGACACGTAGGCGACCGTGTCGACGCCCAGCGCGACGCCCGCCAGCGCGCCACTGACCCACGACTTGTTGTCGATCGCCTCGCTGAGTTGTTCGATGTCATCGAAGACGCCGGCCCCCGACAGGGTCGACGTGGTGTCCTGACGCTGTGCGACCAGGGGATTGGTGCCGTCAGTTGCCACGGTACCCTCCGTCCAGACCCGAGCCGGCCTGACTCAGGGAGGCCGACGAGGAGGCCTCGCGCGCCTCGAAGCTGCGGGCGCTGGCGACCAGGGACTGTGAGAGCTTATCGAGGGCGAAGCCCGCCCCGCCGATCGCGAGCTGCTCGCCGGCCTCGACGAGCTGGAAAAGAGGAGCGATGAAGGGGCCGACCATCATCCCGAAGGCACCGCTGGAGGCGGAGGTCTGGCGCAGCGCGTCGGAGGCCTGCTCGAGGTCGCTCTGATAGGAGGCGAGTCGCCTGGCGTGGGCGATCAGGGCCGCGGGATCAAGTGAGAAGGTATCCGACACTCAGGGCCTCCGTGCGTTAGTCCACGGGTGCGGTGCTTCGTCCTCCGGCTCTTCCGGGTCGGGCACCCCATACAGCGAGCGCATGCGCTCAATGCCCGCGTAGTTCTCGCCGAAGGCTGCCTGGGAGGCGCTGATGACCTGCTCGCCGGCGTCGCGTCGGGCGGCCGCGTAGGCGGACATGATCGCCTCGCACACCTCGTTGGACACGCCCTCGATGCCGATGCCGAGGAGCGTTCCGCCGGAGTCGACGACCACCTCGACGCTGTTGTCTGGAGAGTTGCCCACTCCTTGGACGGCCTCGATCTGCTGGCGCATGACGCGGGCACGCTCGGCCTGCTCGCGAACCTGACGCTCCTGGCGGCGGATCAGGTCGGGATCATCCTCGAACAGCGCCATAGTCACCTTCCACACATAGACACCAACTATTTTACGTGAACCGTTAACCTGGTGGCAAGAATACGGCGAGGTCGTGGCCCGTGAGAGCCGTCGCAACGCCCGCTGAGCGGACGCGGATAGGCCGCCGCATCCCCTAGCGCCGAGAGCGTAGCGCCCAGATGAAGGATGCTCCGCCGATGAGGAGCAGGACGATGGCGGAGGAGCTCACCCCAATGACGACTCCCCGGTCAGTGCCTCCCTCGCTCAGCTCGGGCGCGGCCGGGGTTGGAATCGTCAGGGGGTCGATGGGCACGGCTGGGTCCATGAACGGGCCGACCGTTCCGTTGAGGATGGTGAAGAAGGTGTTGTCGACCTCCCCCTCAATGAGGGGGTCATCGGTCAAGGGGATCGTCGCGCCGTCCCGGGTGTCCCACTCGCACGTCGTGGAGTTGCTGTAGACGAGGAACTCGTTTTCGGTCTTGCGGGTCGGATCGCCGTTGCAGTGGGCGTTGTTGATACTGCCGAAGGTGATGCTCAATCGCGTGACGGTGGTCTCGCCGAGGGCGGACAGTATACGGTTGACGAGGCCCATGGGAACGCGGACCTGCATGGTGCCCGCGTCGTCCAGGGAGTAGAAGACGTGGCGGGACTCCCCCTGGTATTTCAGCGTGACGTCGCAGCGTTCGCCGACCCAGCTGACCTCCGCCTCGAACTCCTTCGAACGTCCCGTCAGCAGGGCGTTCGTCAAGGCGATGCAGTCCTCTTTCCAGAGGCGGGTGCCATCATCAAAGCCGCCGTCGAAGGACATGTGCAGTTCTCGGGCTGGGACGTAGTCGCCGGAAGCATCCTTGATGTGCGTGGAACGCACATCGATCCACACCTCGATGGGCACGTCGGGCACGATGGGCATCTCGGGACGCTCGGTCAGCGACACTGCCGGCGTGGGGATCGCCGCCATCGCAGGGGTGGGGGCGACAACGCCCACCATGCACAGCGCAACGGTGGCCGCGCAGGCGGCCCAGCGGGCGGCCCGTCGGGCGCGCCCCGTCAGCGTCCTCGTCGTCATCATGCCCTCCCGGTGACCATGTCATTCGCTGCGGCGCGAGTCCACTAACACTATCAGAGCACCCAACCCGGCGGCACGCCCCGGCGGCCCCGGCCTCGTCCCCTCCTGAACCGGGCCAGCGCGCCTGGCACAATGGGCATCATGGGTTTGTCGTTTCTGGGAGTGATCGCTGCGCTCGCCATGTACGCGGTGAGCGTGTCCCCCTCGCTCATGGCGCGTTCGTGGGCGTGGCACGCGGTCGCCTCGGGCGTCCTGGTCTCCGGCGGCTACGTCGCCGGCGTCCTCGTGCAGAACGTCGGCGCGCGCATTTTCACCGCCACGGGCTTGACGATTCGGGCCTCTGAACCCGTCGAGATCGGCTTCCGCGTGGCCGCCGGCGCCCTCTTCGCCGTCTGGTGGCTCTACGCCGTCATCCAGTCCTATCGGCGCGCGCGCAAGGCGGCGGCCCTCGTCAACATGCCGGGGGAGACCTTCGGGGAGTACATCCTGGGAACCGCGGGCACGGTCGTCGTGTCCTGGACGCTCCTGGCGATCCTCGGCGGGCTCAACCGCGTGGGGCGCCTGCTGATCGCGGCCCTGGGCGATTACATGCCTCGCCCCGCCGCCTTCGTGGTCGGCGTCGCCATCCTGTGCGTCATCGTCTTCTTCCTGACGTCGAACGTCATCCTGCGCGGAGGCATCGGCTTCTTCCGCCGCCACGCCGAACGCATGAACCTGCGCACCGCGCGAGGCATCTACAAACCCTTCGTGCCCGAGCGCTCGGCGTCCCCGGCCTCGCCCGTCACCTGGGAGTCGGTGGGCGGCCAGGGGCGCGTGTTCCTCGGGCGCGGCCCCTCGCGACTCGACATCGCGCAGGTGAGCGGCGGCGAAGCCATGGAGCCGATCCGCGTCTACGCCGGCATGCCCACCGGCGGGGCGGGCATCGAGGCGGCCGCGGCCACGGTCGTCGCCGAGCTTCGGCGCACGGGCGCCTTCGACCGCGCCGTCATCCTCCTCGCCGCGTCGACCGGCTCCGGGTGGGTCGACGAATGGCAGGTCCAACCCCTCGAATTCCTCACGCGCGGCAACTGTGCCACGGCCTCGTTGCAGTACTCCTACGTGCCCTCGGTGCTGAACTGGCTCACCGGCCTTGAGCCCGCGCAGGACGCCTCGGCGGCGCTCTTTCGCGCGGTGCGCGCCGAGCTGGACTCCATGGACGAGGCCGACCGCCCCGCGCTGTTCGTGTGCGGCGAGTCGCTGGGGGCCTTCGCGTCGCAGTCCGTCTTCTCCTCGGTCGAGGAGGCGCTGGCCCAGGTGGACGGTGCCTTGTGGGTGGGGACCCCCGCCTTCACGCCGATGCACAGGGCCCTGACGGCCGCGCGCCACAAGGGCAGCCCCGAGGTCGCCCCCGTCGTTCACAACGCGCGCCGCGTGCGCTTCGCCAACGAGCCCTCCGACCTGCGCACTGACCTGTACGGGCGCGAGCTTGGGCCGTGGGGGTTCCCCCGCGTCGTCTACGCCCAGCACCCCTCCGATCCGGTCGTATGGTGGAACAACAAGCTGATCTGGACGCAGCCGGATTGGCTGCGCGAGCGCGCCGGGCGCGACGTGTCTCGCAACGTCGAGTTCACGCGCTTCGTCACCTACATTCAGGTGCTCGCGGACCTGCCCGTCGCGGGCACTGCCCCCGGCGGGCACGGGCACACGTACCACGAGGAACTCATCCCCCTGTGGCGGGCGATCCTGGGCTTCGATCGCATGCCCGGCGAGGAGGGCGCGCACCCGCGCCTGGACGCGCTCGATGGGTCCTGGGTCGACGAGCAGATGGTGACGCGCATCGGCATCGTCGTGCGCGCGAACCTGGAGCTGTCCGACCGGCAGTAGGGGCTGGTCTTTAAGGGTCTGTGCGCGAACCTGGAGCTGTCCGACCGGCAGTAGGGGCTGTCGGCGCCTGCGGGAGGAGCTGTGCCGGCGGGTGGGGCCGTCGGGGCCTGCGGGAGGAGCTGCGCCGGCGGGGCCTGCGGGCGGAGCTGCGTCG
>NZ_ALIY01000059.1:0-2566 GCF_000283035.1 Actinomyces sp. ICM58 | reverse complement strand
CATAAGGGTGGGCCCCGGAACCCATGGTTCCGGGGCCCACCCGTCTGTACTCATTCAAGCGGCCCGGCGCGCAGTGCGCGATTGCGCGGCGCATGGCGCGCGGACACGATCTCGGGGCCCGGCCTCGCTCACGCCCGCCCGACCGCGCCCCGGCCTCGCAGGTCAGAACGCCCGCCCGACCGCGCCCCGGCCTCGCAGGTCAGAACGCCGGGATGACCGAGCCATCCGACCAGGTCTGCTCGATGTACTGCTTGACCTGATCGGAGTGCAGGAGCTCCTCGAGCTTCGCGATAGCGGCGGCCTTGTCGGAGCCGCTCTTCCACACAAGGACGTTCACGGCCGGATTGTCGACCGGGGACTCGACGACCAGGGCGTCGCCGCTCAGGCTCAGGCCGCCCTCCTGGGCGAAGTTACCGTTGATGACCGCGTAGTCGAAGTCCTCGAGCGAGCGGACCAGCTGCGGACCCTCGACCTCGTTGAAGCTGAAGTCCTTCAGCTTCGTGACGGTGTTGACGTTGACGTCGCCCTCACCCTCGGGGATGGACACGAGGCCCTGGGTGGCCAGCAGGCGCAGCGCGCGCTCCTGGTTGGAGGTGTCGGAGATGATACCGATCGTGCCGCCGTTGGGCAGCTCGTCGAGGGACTTGTGCTTGTTGGAGAAGACGCCGAGGGGCTCGAGGTGGATGCCCGCGCCGGCCTCGAAATCATACCCAGCCTGCTTCTCAGCGTTCTCCAGGTAGGGGACGGTCTGGAAGAAGTTGGCGTCGAGCTCACCGTCGTTGAGCGCAGTGTTGGGCTGAACGTAGTCGGTGTACTCCACGATCTTGATCTTGATACCCGCGTCCGCGGCCAGGTTGTCGTTGATGTAGGTGAGGATCTTGGCGTGGGGCGAGGGGGTCGCGCCCACGGTCAGGGTCACGACGTCGGAGGAGGAGCCGGAGCCGGACGCATCGGAGGAGGTGGAGCCGCCGCCGCAGGCCGCCAGGCCGAGGGAGGCAACGGCGGCCAGCGCGAGGGCCGCGAAGGAGCGATGACGCATGATGGTTCTCTTTTCTGTGGTCGTCGATGGGATGGGACGAGGCCGGGGTGGCCTCGGGTGGACAAGGTGTTTGCGTGCGCCTCAGCGCGAGCGGTGGTCGACCGCCCGCGAGATGAGGTCGCCGATCAGCTGGATAACCTGGACGATGATGATGATCGCGATGACGGTCGAAATCATGACGTCGTCCTGCCAGCGGTTGTAGCCGTAGTTGATGGCCATCTGGCCCAGGCCACCACCGCCGACGGCGCCCGCCATCGCGGAGTAGCCGATCAGGGTGATCGCCAGAGTCGTGATCGACTGGACAAGGGAGGGCATGGCCTCGCGGATGAGGACTCCCCAACGGATCTGGCGGTTGGAGGCGCCCATCATCTGGGCGGCCTCAACCTTGCCCGGGTCGACGGCCAGGAGGTTCGTCTCCACGAGGCGCGCAAAGAACGGCGCGGACAGGATGACGAGCGGCACGACGGTGGCCAGCGAGCCCGTGGACTTGCCGACGATCATCTTGGTGACCGGGATCAGCATGATGATGCCGATGATGAAGGGCAGGGAGCGCACGATGTTGACGACGAAGGAGACGGCCTGGTAGACGCCCTTGTTGGGGGTGAGGCCGCCCTTGCCGGTCTGGACCAGCACGAGGCCCAGCAGCGTTCCGATGACGACCGCGAAAACGGTGGACAGGCCCGTCATCATGAGGGTCTCGAAGATCGCGGGAACGAACTTCTGGGTGAGGGCGGGGTTATCGAGCCACGTGGGGTCGCCCTTGCCCGTGGGCGCGAGCACCCCTGCGGCGCTCGCAGCGGCGAGGTAGGCGGTGGTCATTGGTCCCTCACTTCCGCGTGGACGTTGTTCTTGCGCAGCTGCTCGATGATCTTGTCAGCGTGGTAGGCGGGGACGGTCAGGGCCAGTCGGCCGACCTGCACGCTGCCGAGAGATTCGAAGGTTCCCGCGGTGACGTCGGCGCCCATGGACGAGGCCAGGTGCAGCACGGTCGCGCCCGTGGGGACGCCGGGGTGCGAGGTGAAGACGACGTCGAGGAGGACGACGCCCGCATCCGCTCCGGGCCCGTAGGAGCGTTCCTGGGAGGCCAGAGACGGGATCGAGTCGACGACGGGCATGGGGACCAGCTCGCGGGCGAGAGGCGTGGCCGGGTCGGCGACGACCTCTTCGAGGGTGCCGGTCTGGAGGACCTGGCCATGACCGAGGAGGGTCACGGAGTCGCAGATCTCGCGGACGACGGCCATCTCGTGGGTGATGATGACGACGGTGACTCCCGAGACGTCGCGGACGAGGCGCAGCAGCGAGAGGATCTGGGCAGTCGACTCGGTGTCGAGCGCGCTCGTGGGCTCGTCGCACAGGAGCACGCCCGGGTTGTCCGCCAGTGCTCGGGCGATGCCGACGCGCTGACGCTGGCCGCCGGAGAGCTGGGACGGGTAGGAGTCTCCGCGTCCGGCGAGGCCGACGAGTTCGAGCAGTTCGTCCACGCGCGCGCGACGCTTCGCGGCGGGGACGCCCGCCAGCTTGAGCGGG
>NZ_ALIY01000058.1:0-5857 GCF_000283035.1 Actinomyces sp. ICM58 | reverse complement strand
CGTCGCCCGCTCCACCGCCTGGCCGCGTGCCGGGCGGTTTTGTTATGCCTCCGCGGCGAGCGCACATGCGGATGCGGATAGGTTAGCGCCACGCGGATAGGTTATGACGATGTGGATAGGTTATGGCGATGTGGATAGGTTAATAAGCTATCCGGATGCTCATAAACTATCCGGATGCTCATCAACTATCCGTGAAGCAACAACCTATCCGCGCACACAGGCAAGGGCGAACGCACACAAGGGCACAACGGAGCCACCGGCTTCACCCCCGCACAAGTCGCACGTAATTCGATTGCCTGAACTTTCAATAAAGTCTCAAAACGTTGCAATTCCAACGATCACACGTCAGCTCTTGAAATGCTCGCAGGGGAATTACGTGCGACATTTCAGGGGAACTACAGCGTCAGGCCACGCAAACGCGCGGCAGCCCAACGGGCCGCCGCGCGTTCACGCAACTAGTTCACACACTCGACACAGTCGAGAGCTGGGGGCACTCAGCACAGTCGAGAGGGAGAGCACTCAACACAGTCGAGAATGCAAGCACTCAACACAGTCGAGAGTGCAAGCACTCAGCGCAGTCGAGCGGCCACGACCTCGGCGACCTGGACAGCATTCAGGGCGGCACCCTTGCGCAGGTTGTCGCCAGAGACGACCAGGATGAGGCCGCGGTTGCCCTCGACGGCCTGGTCCTGGCGAATGCGGCCCACGAGGACCTCGTCGCGGCCGGCGGCCTCAAGCGGGGTCGGAACGTCCACGACGCGCACGCCGGGGGCGTTCGCCAGCAGGGCGCGCGCCTGGTCGGGCGTGATGTCGCCGGCGAACTCGGCGTGGATGGTCAGGGTGTGGCCCGTGTAGACGGGGACGCGCACGCACGTGCCGGACACAGCCAGGTCCGGGATATGCAGGATACGGCGCGACTCGTTGCGCAGCTTCTGCTCCTCGTCGGTCTCCTCGCTTCCGTCATCGACGATCGAGCCGGCGAGCGGCACGACGTCGAAGGCGATGGGCGCGACGTACACGCCGGGCTCGGGCAGGGTGACGGCGCGGCCGTCCAGCGCCAGGCCCGCGAGATCCTGCTTGACGCCGGCCTCGATCTGGCCGGTCAGTTCGGCGACGCCCGCGCGGCCCGACCCGGAGACGGCCTGGTAGGAGGAGACGAAGAGACGCGTGAGACCACCCGCAGCGTCCACGAGGGGCTTGAGGACGGGCATAGCCGCCATGGTCGTGCAGTTGGGGTTCGCGATGATGCCCTTGGGGCGGTTGTCGACGTCGTCGGGGTTGACCTCGGACACGACAAGCGGCACCTCGGGGTCCTTGCGCCACGCGGAGGAGTTGTCGACGACGACCGCGCCGGCGGCCGCGAACTTGGGGGCGTACTCGCGCGAGGCGGTGGCACCCGCGGAGAACACGGCAATGTCGATGCCGGAGTAGTCGGCCGTCGCCACGTCCTCGACGACGATGTCCTGCCCCTTCCAAGGCAGGGTGGTGCCCGCCGAGCGCGCGGACGAGAAGAAACGAATCGTCTCAACCGGGAAACCCCGCTCCTCCAGCAGGGTGCGCATGACTCGGCCGACCTGGCCGGTGGCGCCGACGACGGCGACATTGAATCCACTCATGGTGTTCTCCTTGTGTTGGTGCGTGCGCCCATACGACGGGGCGAACGCTGGGTGAAATCTATGGGGACGAGGCCGGGGCGCCCTCTCGGGACCACCGGACCCGCGCGGACAAACGGAGCCGACCCGGGCCTCGTCGATGAACGATCAGCGGCCGGTGCCGCCGTAAACGACGGCCTCGGTTTCGGAGGCGTCGAGGCCGAACGCGGTGTGGACCGCCTTCACGGCGCGGTCGAGGTCCTCGAGGCGGGTGACGACGGAGATGCGGATTTCGGAGGTGGAGATCAGGTCGATGTTGATGCCCGCATCGGACAGGGCGGAGAAGAGGCGCGCGGAGACGCCGGGGTTGGTGCGCATGCCGACGCCGACGAGGCTGAGCTTGCCGATGTTCGGGTTGTAGCGCAGCTCGTCGAAGCCGATTTCGTCGCGGTGGGCCTCGAGGGCGTCGAGGGCCTTGCGCGCGTCGCCTTCGGGCAGGGTGAAGGTGATGTTGGCCTTCGTGGGGTCAGAGATCGGCAGGTTCTGGACGATCATGTCAATGTTGGCGCCGACCTCGGCGACGACGGCGAAGACGCGGGCAGCGACGCCGGGGCTGTTGGGAACACCGGTGACGGTAATCTTGTCCTGCGAGCGGTCGTGAGCGATGCCGGAGATGACGGGCTTTTCCATGGCGTTTTCCTCTGGGGACTTGAGGGCGGCGTCGGGCACGAGGCCCTTGAGTTCAGGGTTTGCGGGGGCGTCGGAAATCCAGGTGCCGTTCTTCTCGGAGAACGAGGAGCGCACGTGCAGGGGCACCCCGTAGCGGCGCGCGAATTCAACGGCGCGCAGGTGGAGGATTTTGGCGCCGTGCGCAGCCATTTCCAGGGTTTCTTCCTGGGTGAGGGTGCGCAGGCGGTGGGCCTTGGGGACGATGCGCGGGTCGGCGGAAAAGAGGCCGTCGACGTCCGTGTAGATTTCGCACACGTCGGCGTGGAGGGCGGCGGCGAGGGCGACGGCGGTCGTGTCGGAGCCGCCTCGGCCGAGGGTGGTCACGTCGTCGTCTTTGGAGATGCCCTGGAAGCCGGCGACGATGGCGACCTGTCCGTCCTTGACAGCGCGGGCGACGCGCTCGGGGACCATGCCGATGATTTGGGCGGCGCCGAAGTGGCTGTCGGTCTTGATGCCCGCCTGGGCGCCCGTGTAGGCGCGGGCTTCGACGCCGAGTTCGTTGACGGCCATCGCCAGCAGGGCCATGGAGATGCGTTCGCCGGCGGACAGGAGGATGTCCATCTCGCGCTCGGGCGGGTTGTCGGTGAGTGCTGCGGCCGAGTCGAGGAGGTCGTCGGTCGTGTCGCCCATCGCCGATACGACGACGACGACGCGGTGTCCCGCGTTGTGCGTGTCCACGATGCGCTGGGCGACGCGCTTCATGGCCTCGGTGTCGGCGACGGAAGAACCGCCGTACTTTTGCACGATCAGTGCCACTGGACCCTCATTTCTGTCTGTACGTGCTGGTCTGCACGCATTCGGGCATGCATACGCCACCGTGTCAATCCTACGGCGCTCCCGCGATCACGTTGGGAACTTCCGCTATATGAACGGATGATCTGGGGTGACATTGAACGCGCAGCTGCGAGCAGGCCCACACAACGCGCGAGGCCGGGGCGGGCCATGGGGTCCGCGAACGCCCCGCCGCGCGCTCGTCGGGCGTCCAAAGCCGAGGCGCGTCCGGCACCGTCGGCCTGCCCGCCTCGTCACGCCGCCGGCAGCATCACCTCGATGACGGTCCCCTTCTCACTGTCGGCCAGGCGCACCGCCCCGCCCATCGCCAGAGCCAGCGACTCGACGATCGACATGCCCAAGCCCGAGGAGCCGCGCCCGTCGCGCGTGCGCGAGGAGTCGCCGCGCACGAAACGGTCAAACACGCGGTCGCGAATCGCCGGCGGGATACCGGGCCCGTCGTCCGCGACGCGGATCGTCACCATCGACGAGGCCGGGGCGCCCTCCGCTTTCCCCTGCCCCTTCGCGCGGCTGCGGGCGCGCACGCAAGCGGCCACGGCCTCGTCGTCGCTCCGGGTCAGCGAGACGACGACGCGGGTTCCCGCGGGCGTGTGTACGCGGGCGTTGGCGAGGAGGTTCGTGAGGATCTGGCGCAGCGCGGCCTCGTCGCCGAGGACGGGAATGTCCGCGGCATTGCCGAGCTCCCACGCGTGGTCGGGGGCGACCACGTGCGCGTCGGACAGGGCGTCCAGTATCAGCGGGATAACGTCGATTGTGTCCCGTTTGAGCGTTCTGTTTCCGTCCAGGCGCGCCAGGGTCAGCATCTCCTCCACGAGGGACGCCATGCGCGCCCCCTCCGAGGAGATGCGCTCGAGGGCCTGGGTGCGGGAGGCCTCGTCAATGTCGCGGCGCGCGAGCTGCGCGTACCCCTGCACGGAGGCGAGCGGCGTGCGCAGCTCGTGCGAGGCGTCGGCGACGAATTGACGCAGCTTCGCTTCGCTGCGGGCGCGGCGCTCCATGCCGTCTTCGACCGCGTCGATCATCGAGTTGAGGGCGCCCGCGACGTCGGCGACCTCCACCGGCCCGGAGGTCGCCTCCTCGCCGACGCGCGTCAGATTCGCCGACTCATCGGCGAGGTCGCGGCTCGCAATGTCCGCGGCCGCCGCGCGCACCACGCCGAGCGGGCGCAGCTCGCGACGCACCCACACGCGGCCGACCACTCCCGCGGCGAGCGCGATGACCAGGGATGCCCCCACCTCGACGGCGACAAGCATGATGACGACGTCGTCGACGCTGTCCGACTGCACGCCGACGAGGACGGTCTTGTCCTCGACCACGCGGGCGGTGACGCGGAACGCGCCCATGCCTTGAAGGCGCACGGTGTGCGAGCGCCCGTCGGCGGGGACCGCGGCCAGGATCGCCAGGGCCGGCCCGTTCAGGTAGGTCACCGAGAAGTTCGAGACGACCGCGCCGACAGCCTCCCCGTCCTCGCTCACGTACTGGAGGGTGCCCTCCGCGATCCCGGAACCTCCGAAACCGGGCCCCGTGGGACCGCCGGGGACGACCGGCCCGCCGGGGCGCGGCGCCCCTGAGGGCTGTGCGGGCGGGCGGGCGGCGGCGTCGTCGCTCTCCCCGTACTCCTCGTCCTCCCCGTCCTCCGGCGCGTCATCAACATCGAGGTGCTTGCTTGCCTGATCGGCGAGGCGGTGCAGCTCGGAGTCCACGTTGGCCAGCATCCAGGAGCGCATCACCAGGGTGGAGGCCGCCACCATGACGACGAGGGCCAGGGCGACGCACGCGGCGAGCGCGCGGGACAGGCGCCCGGCCAGGGAGGGGCGGCGGCGCGTCACTGGGGTTCCCGCATGATGTAGCCGGCGCCGCGCACGGTGCGGATGAGGGCTGGGCGGTCGGCGTCGATCTTCTTGCGCAGGTAGGAGATGTAGAGTTCGACGACGTTAACTTGGCCGCCGAAGTCGTAGCTCCACACGGCGTCGAGGATCTTCTGCTTGGAGAGCACGATTCCGGCGTTTTCCATGAGATACCGGAGCAATTCGAACTCCGTGTTCGTTAACGTGATGTTTTCCCCGCCTCGACTGACGTCGTGCGAGTCGACGTCGAGGGTGAGGTCGGCGACCGTCAGCACGGTCGAGGCCGCCTGCTGGGTGCGTCCCGCTCGGCGCAGGAGTGCCTCGACGCGGGCCGCGACCTCGTCCAGGTCGAAGGGTTTAGTCACGTAGTCGTCGGCTCCCGCTCGCAGGCCCTGCACGCGATCGGCGACCGCGTCGCGGGCGGTGAGGAAGAGGACGGGCAGCTCGGGGTCGCGGGCGCGCAGGCGTTCCAGCGTCTCGAGGCCGTCCATGCGCGGCATCTGCACGTCGAGGATGACGACGTCCGGGTGGAAGCTCGCGGCCTTGGCGAGCGCGTCGAGCCCGTCCGTCGCCGTGGCCGTCTCCCAGCCTTCGTGGCGCAGGGCCTGCGAGAGCAGGTCCGCCAGCATTGCCTCGTCGTCGACGACGAGCACGCGGGGCGCGCCGCCGCTCGTGTGGGTCGCCATCATTGCCTCCTCGCGTGTCGGAGCGTTTCCCCTCGATTGTGTCACACGTGCGTCACCGCGCGAGAGTCACGAGGCCGTCTGTGCGGTGTTCGCTTTCTGCTAGCCTAGAGGGGTACCGCGTTGGCACATCAGCTCACAGGAGAACTCATGGCCCCCCCCCAACATGGAAGTAACGCGGCAGATTCTAGGGGTGGTTGCAACACATGCTATG
>NZ_ALIY01000057.1:0-26959 GCF_000283035.1 Actinomyces sp. ICM58 | reverse complement strand
CCGGCGTCGTCGAACCCGACGCTGCGCCGGCCCCGATCGTCGTCGACCTGCCCGCACGCACCCAGACGAGCGAGCCCGCGGCGCCGACGCGCTCGACGGCCGACATTCAGCTGCCCGAGGCGTCCGATCAGCCGCGCGTCAAGCGTCGCCGTCGCGCCGTGTCCACGGGAATCGTGGACGCCGGGTAACGTGTAGGCGGTGAGGGAGGGCCACCTCGGCCCTTCCTTCCGCGCGGGGTGTGGAATCGCACAGCTATTCCGACGAGCCGTCGGCCGCGCCGGGTTGCACTCGGGCGTGTCAATCGGCTAAATTTGATCGTCGGCGCAACAAGTGCCAACGGGATCATGAGAACTTCGCAAGTCCTCGGCAGTTTCGAGGCGGGATCCCGGTTACGAATACGAGAAGAGATGAGCTCCAACGTGGTCTACGCGATCGTCAAGGCTGGCGGCCGGCAGGAAAAGGTGTCCGTCGGTGACGTCGTCGTCGTCGACAAGCTGGCAGAAGAAATCGGTTCGAGCATCGAGCTCCAGCCGCTGATGCTGGTGGATGGCGACGCCATCACTGTTGACGCAGCCAAGCTGGACAAGGTTTCCGTCAAGGCTGAGGTTGTCGACTCGGCCAAGGGCCCCAAGATTTCCATCATTAAGTACAAGAACAAGTCGGGCTACCGCAAGCGCCAGGGACACCGTCAGAAGATGTCGGTCGTCAAGATCACCGAGATCGCCTGAATCCAACGGACCCACGAGCAGAAAGTAGCACCTGATGGCACATAAGAAGGGCCTTGGTTCCTCCCGTAACGGCCGCGACTCGAACGCGCAGCGCCTCGGCGTGAAGCGCTACGGCGGCCAGCTGGTTAACGCTGGTGAGATCCTCGTTCGTCAGCGCGGCACCCACTTCCATCCTGGCGACGGCGTCGGCCGTGGCAAGGATGACACCCTGTTCGCCCTGCGCGCGGGTGCGGTCGAGTTCGGCCGCAAGCGCGATCGCAAGGTTGTCAGCGTTTCGCCGGTCTCTGCCTGAGACCGCGCGCACGAAGGGCGTCCGGCGTTGCCGGACGCCCTTTTCACTATTCATTGTCGGTTGGTAGGAGCACCAGTGGCAGACTTCGTGGATCGCGTGACGCTGCACGCGGCGGGCGGCAACGGCGGCAACGGCGTTGCCTCGATTAAGCGTGAAAAGTTCAAGCCGCTGGCCGGCCCCGACGGTGGCGATGGCGGCAACGGCGGCTCGGTGATCCTGGAGGTGAGCGAGCAGGAGACGACTCTGCTCAACTATCACCGCAGCCCGCACCGCCGCGCCGACAACGGTACCCCCGGCATGGGCGATTTCCGTCAGGGCAAGACCGGCGCGGATATCGTCCTGCCGGTTCCGGAGGGAACGGTCGTCAAGTCGATGTCGGGCGAGCTGCTGGCCGACCTGACCGGCGCGGGCGCGCGCTTCGTGGTCGCCGAGGGCGGCCGCGGCGGCCTCGGCAACGCGGCGCTGGCCTCCAAGGCACGCAAGGCTCCCGGCTTCGCTCTCCTGGGTGAGCCGGGCGAGGAACGCGACGTGGTCCTCGAGCTCAAGTCCGTTGCGGACGTGGCCCTGGTTGGCTTCCCGTCGGCGGGCAAGTCCTCACTGATCGCCGCCCTGAGTTCGGCGCGCCCGAAGATCGCCGATTACCCCTTCACGACCCTGGTTCCTAACCTGGGCGTCGTGTCGGCGGGGGACACACGCTACACGGTCGCTGACGTCCCCGGCCTGATCCCCGGCGCGTCCCAGGGACGAGGCCTGGGCCTGGACTTCCTGCGCCACATCGAGCGCTGCGCCGTCATCGTACATGTCCTGGACACGGCCGCTTTTGAGACCGATCGCGAGCCCGTGGAGGACCTGCGCATTATCGAGGCGGAGCTCGAGGCCTACCAGGGTGACCTCACCCAGGTCGAGGGTTACGTGCCGATCATGGAGCGTCCCCGCGTCATCGTCCTGAACAAGATTGACATTCCCGACGGACGTGACCTGGCCGAGATCACGCGGCCCGACCTCGAGTCGTTCGGCTGGCCGGTCTTCGAGGTGTCCGCCGTGTCCCACGAGGGGCTCAAGCAGTTGTCTTTTGCATTGGCTGGCATCGTCGAGGAGGAGCGCGCGAAGCGCCCCGCCCTCGAGGCCGCCCGCCCCGTTATTCGCCCCAAGGCAGTCGGGCGCAGTGTGGAGATCACGGTGCGCAAGACCCGCAAGGACGGGGAAGAGGTCTACCAGGTGCGCGGCGACAAGCCGGAGCGCTGGGTGCGTCAGACGGACTTCGCCAACGACGAGGCCGTGGGATACCTCGCGGATCGCCTGAACGCCGCGGGCGTCGAGGACGAGCTGATGAAGGCAGGCGCGGTTGCCGGCGACACCGTCGTGATTGGCGACCTGGACGGAGGCGTCGTCTTCGACTGGGAGCCGACCCTCACGACCGGACCGGAGCTGCTGGGCTCGCGCGGCACTGACCTGCGCTTGGAGCAGAATGCGCGTCCGAGCCGCAAGGAACGCCGCGAGGTGTATCACCAGGTCATGGACGCGAAGAGCGCGGCTCGTGACGAGCTGTGGACGGAGCGTGAGGCTGGACATTGGACCGACGCGTCGGATCAGTCATGAGCGGGGTGTCTGGCGCTTCACGCATCGTCGTCAAGATCGGCTCCTCGTCGCTGACGCGCGCGGATGGCGGTCTGGACCTGAACCGTATTGACGCCGTCGCGCGCCTCGTGTCCCGCTGGCGCGGGCGCGATCGGGAGGTCGTCATCGTCTCCTCGGGCGCTGTCGCCGCGGGGCTGGATCCGCTTGGTTTTTCAGCCAAGCCGAAGGATCTGCCCAGCGTTCAGGCAGCTGCCGCGATGGGCCAGGGGCTGCTCATGGCTCGTTGGACGGCCGCGTTCCAAGCTCACCACCTGGACGCCGCGCAGGTCCTGCTGACAACGGACGACGTCATGCGCCGCGACCACTACACGAACGTGCGCGCGTCCCTCACGCGCCTCCTCGGCCTCGGCGTCGTCCCGATCCTCAACGAGAACGACGCTGTGACCACCCGGGAGCTGCGCTTCGGCGATAACGACCGCCTGGCCGCCCTGATCGCCCAGATGATCACGGCTGACGCCCTGGTGCTCCTCACGGACGTCGACGGACTGTACACGGCGCCCCCGGACCACCCGGGCTCGCAGCTGATCGAGCGCGTCGCAGGTGTCGACGATCTCATGAGCGTCCTCGTTACCGGTGCAGGCTCGCGTGTCGGCACCGGTGGCATGGCGACGAAGGTGCAGGCCGCCATGCTGGCGACCGCCAGTGGCATCGGCGTCCAGCTGGCCAGCGCTAACGACCTGCAGGCGGTCCTGGAGGGGACGCACGTGGGCACATGGTTCGAGCCTAGCGCCCAGCGTCCCGCCTCACGGCGCCTCTGGATCGCTCACGTGGCTCCCTCGCGCGGCGAGATCATCGTGGACGAGGGCGCCGCGCGCGCAATTACCGAGGGCAAGAAGTCACTCCTCGTCGCCGGCGTGCACTCGGTGCTCGGGCACTTCGAGGCGGGGGACGTGGTCGACGTGGCGAGCCCGACCGGGCTGATTGCGCGCGGTGTGTCCGGTTACGACTCGGACACCCTCGCCGAGGTTGCGGGTGCAGGCATGGAGCAGCTGGCAGCAGCCGGCTTCGAGCACCCCAGGCCCGCCATTCACCGCGACGACCTTGCGGTGTTGGGCGACGCATTTTCTGCGATGGGTGCGGACTGACACGGTCCGAATGCCACTCGTGTGACATGATGTGCGAGTGGATACTGCTGCAGACATTTCCCAGGTGACCGACGCCGCCCGCGATGCGGCGCGCGTGCTCGCAGGCGCGACAACTCACGCGAAGAACCGCGGACTTGAGGCAATTGCGGCTGCGCTCGTGGAGCGCGCCGACCAGATCCTGGCCGCGAATGCTGAGGACGTGGCGCGCGGTCGCGCCGAGCACATGAGTGACGGGCTGCTCGACCGCCTGGCGCTGACGAAAGACCGTCTTCGCTCCATCGCCGACGCCGTCCTCGAGATCGTGGCGCTGCCTGACCCGGTCGGCCAGGTCGTGCGCGGAAGCCGCACGGACATCGGCCTGCGCGTCACGCAGGAGCGCGTGCCCCTGGGCGTTATCGGCATCATCTACGAGGCCCGCCCCAACGTGACGATCGACGCGGCCAGCCTGGCGATCAAGGCGGGAAACGCCGTCATCTTGCGCGGGGGAAGCGCCGCCCAGGCCTCGAACCGCGTCCTCATCGAGGTGTGCCGTGACGCGCTGACCTCGGTCGGCCTGCCCGCAGACGCGATCCAGAGCGTCGACGAGTGGGGCCGAGCGGGTGCCCGAGCCATGATGCGCGCCCGCGGGGCCATTGACGCGCTCATTCCGCGCGGGGGAGCCGGGCTCATCAACGCCATCGTCGAAGAGTCGCGCGTGCCCGTCATCGAGACGGGAACAGGCAACTGCCATCTCTACGTCGATGCCTCGGCTGACCTGGACGCCGCCGAAGCAATCATCATGAACGCCAAGACGCAGCGCGTGGGCGTGTGTAACGCGGCGGAGACGCTGCTGGTGCACGCCGACGTTGCCCAGCGCTTCCTGGCCGCCGCGATCACGCGCCTGACGACGGCCGGCGTGACGATCCACGCCGACGAGGCCGCCCGGGCCATCGTGGACGGCCAGCCCTCGATCGACGCCGACATGATCGTGCCCGCCACCGAGGCCGATTGGGAGACTGAGTATCTCTCGATGGACCTGGCGGTGCGCGTCGTTGAGAGCGTCGAGGAGGCCACTGATCACATCCGGCGTTATTCGACCGGGCACACCGAGGGGATCGTCGCATCCGACGTGGCGGCCATTGCCGCCTTCCGGGCGGGAGTCGACGCCGCCGCCATCGCCATCAACGCCTCGACCCGCTTCACGGATGGCGGACAGCTGGGCCTCGGCGCGGAGGTCGGGATCTCGACCCAGAAGCTCCACGCGCGTGGCCCCATGGGGCTCGCGGAACTGACGACGACCACCTGGATCTACGAGGGGGAAGGAACCATTCGCCCGTGAGCGCGCAGGAGAAGGAACCCGCCCCGGCCTCGGGCGGCGCAGCGATCGAGAAGACCACTGAGGCAACGGCGGGCGCCACCGCAGCCCCAGCCCTGCCCCAGCATCCCCCGCGCGCCCTGCGCAGGAGGCGGGCGATCGGCATTATGGGCGGAACCTTCGACCCCATCCATCATGGGCACCTCGTCGCCGCGTCGGAGGTCATGGACGTGTTCGGGCTCGACCAGGTCGTATTCGTACCCGCCGCCGTGCAGCCGTTCAAGGCGGATCGGCGCGTCACGTCGGCCGAGCACCGCTACCTGATGACCGTCATCGCGACCGCCTCCAACCCTCGGTTCGCCGTCTCACGCGTCGACATCGACCGGGGTGGGACGACCTACACGATTGACACGCTGGCCGACCTGTCCGCGGAATACCCGGACTCGGACTTCTACTTCATCACTGGCGCCGACGCGCTGGCGCAGATCGCGCAGTGGAAGGATGCCGACAAGCTTTTCGAGCAGGCGCACTTCATCGGTGTGACGCGCCCCGGGCACAACCTGTCGGATCCCGGCCTGCCGCGCGAGTCCGTGTCCCTGCTGGAGGTTCCCGCCATGGCTATCTCCTCCACCGACTGCCGTTCGCGCGTTGAGGAAGGAAAACCCGTGTGGTACCTCGTGCCCGACGGCGTCGTCCAATACATCAACAAGTACGGCCTCTACCGGTCCTAACGCAAGGAGAACAGTGAGCCTTCCCGACGCTACCGCAGAACTGGCGAGCCTGGTTGCTCGCGCCGCATATGACCGCGGCGGCATCAACCCCGTGCTCGTGGACGTGACCAGCAAGCTCGCTCTGGCCGATGCCTTCGTCGTCGTGTCTGCGCCGACCGACCGTCAGGTTCGCGCCATCGCCGAGGACATCATGGACCGGCTGTGGGCCGAGCACGGCCGCCGACCCACGCACATCGAGGGCCGCGCCGAGGGAACCTGGGTGCTGCTGGACTACTCGGAGCTGCTCGTCCACGTGCTCTCCGAGGAGGAACGCGACTACTACGCGCTCGAGCGCCTGTGGGGCGATTGCCCCGCGCAGGCGATCGATGTGGACACGGACGAGGCCCGCGCGGCCGCGGCCGAGCGTGCAGCGGCGCACGGCGCGGAGTCCGCGCAGTGACCGCGTCTCGGATCGTCCTGCTGCGCCACGGCCAGACTGACTTCAACCTGCAGCGTCGCTTCCAGGGGCACATCGACAAGCCCCTGAACGAGGCCGGGCGCTCCCAGGCGGCGGGGGCAGCAGGCGTGCTCGTGAGCCGCCTGTGCGAGCCGAGCGCCGAGGTGGGCATGATCACCGCTGAGAACACGCGCAGCTACGACGATGGGGGAGTGCGCATCGTGAGCTCGCCCCTGGGGCGGGCGCTGGAGACCGCGCGTATTGTCGCGCGCGTCTTCGACATTGCCGACTACCCCTGCGAGGGCCCGTCCAGCGACGAACGGCTCACGGAACGCTACTACGGGACCTTCGAGGGCAAGACCTACGAGGAGATCGCGCGCGATCAGCCCGAGGCCTACGCGCAGTATCGGGCCGACGGTGAATGCGAGATCGCCGAGGTGGAACGCTCCGAGGCCGTGGGAGCGCGTTTCCGCGATGCCGTCCTGGAGGCGGCGGCCGGGTGCCGGTCCGACCAGTCACTCATCGTCGTCTCGCACGGTTCCGCGATCGCGCGCGGCGTCGTGTCCCTGCTCGGCCTCGATCCCGCAGACTTCAACGGGCTGCGCGGCGTCGATAACTGCCACTGGTCGGAGCTCGTGCCTGTCGGCGTCTCGACGGCCAAGAGCGCGGCGCGCACCGGCTGGCGTCTGGCCTCGCACAATATCGGCGCGCGCGAGGATATCCTGGGCGCGTAGCCTCCTGGATCTGGTGCCCCTTCTGTGAAGATAACTGACATGCTTGTGATGAGCGACACTCGATTTTAATTTGCGCTTCCTTCTTCGGGTTGGCTATTATTTATCAGGTCGCCAGGGCGACGAACTAAATAACGGGGCTATGGCGCAGTTGGTAGCGCGCTTCCATGGCATGGAAGAGGTCGGGGGTTCGAATCCCCCTAGCTCCACAGAAATTCCGGTGCTCGGTCAGCGAGCGCCGGTTTTTTGTTGTCTGCTCTGGCTGCTTGCCGCGTTGGGGTTATAGGACACTGGGGTTATAGGACACTGCGTGTTGCTGGAGGGGTGACTTTTCGGCTTGCTGGTGAGGAAAAGTCGGTGTTTTAGTTGGTTGGAACCAACTATGAGGATGGACAAATCGTGTTGCTGAAAGGGTGACTTTTCGGCTTCGTCACGCGGGAAAGTCGTTATTTTAGTGGGGTGCGTGCGCCTCGTTCCAGTGAATACTGCATCGCGGGCCTGTGTGTGGCCCCATGATCCGTCACGGTAAGACGCTGGCAGGTCGCCTGCGTCGACGGTGTCCACCGCACGAGGCGACCGACTGGGCCATCGGCTGCGCCATCGGCGGCGGCGCGTAACCCAACCCGAAGGATACAAAACGATTACACCACTCCACAGGACTTGACCCGTTGGGGAGGGCAAGCGGATTGTTGCGACCTGCTATCGGTCGGAAATCTGATGCCCTGGTCATGATGATGGTTGCGAAACGGTAAGTGCACGGTCGGGAAATATAACGTTTTGGTATCGAAATGTGGGATGTTCAAAATCTGTCAAACCTTGAAAGCGTTGAAAACTCGGTCATTCACCTGTAATCGCTTACTGGGAAAAGCTTGAAATTACGTGTACCGCATGGAAAGATTTACCTGTCTTTGTTCCATAGTGTTAGGCCGGTCGTCAATGTCGTTCCAGCTCACCCGCACCCACACGTCGGTGGTCCTCGCTGCCACCACGATTGCGGCGTCCCTCGTCGTGATCCCCTCCCTGGCCGAGGGTACCGGCGCCTCGCAGGATGCCTTCTGCAACTCCCTCGTCGGTGCCGATGCTCGCATCAGCTCCGAATACAACCCGCTTCTCGCCAGCTACGCCTCTGCCGTCGCGGGTAAGCCTGCGTCCGCTACCGCGGACCCTGCGCGCGAGGCTCAACTGCGCAACGACCTTGCGAACGCGCAGGCCGCGCTTGAATCCGCTCAGCAGGGAGTGGCTCAGTCCAACCCCTCCGTGGGCGTCGCCCCCAGCGACAATGCCAGCACCAGTGATCGCGGCCTGGACTGGGTTGACTGGTCACAGGTTGACTATGACACCCAAGCTAAGATCATTGAGGCCCTTATCGTTCAGAAGATGAACGCCTACCGGGCCAACGCGGGCTTGCCTGAGCTGGTCGTTTCGGACACGCTGACCACCGACTCTCGTGGGTGGAGCAAGCATATGTCCGACACCGACGACTTTAACCATGATCCGGTCTTCAAGTACTGGAACGGCGTGACGCTCGATGGAGGCGAAACGAGCTACGCAGGCGAAAATATTGCCTACAACCACCTCGAAAACTACGGCGATAAGTGGGGGGCCTACGGCACGACCAAGAACCCCATGCAGGCCGCTGACGCCCTCTTCGATCAGTGGAAGAACTCCTCGGGGCACGACAAGAACATGCTCGCCCAGAACAATGTTGTTGGTGTGGGTGTGCACATCGCTCGGCACAGCGAGGGTACCCGCGTGTATGGTACCCAGAAGTTCTACGCGATCACCGGCGGTTCGCCCACGATCTCGCGCTTCCATACGACGGGCGACACGGCCTCGGCCTACGGTTTCGACGGCGCAGCCTTCAATGCCGACAATACGAACTACGTGTCCGGACTGGCCGGCTCTGGCGACGCGCAGCGTGCGAACTCCTGGCAGAACAAGGTTGGCTCCCTCCCGGGTGTCGCCCTGCCTGTCGATGTGAACCAGCTTCCCGCTAAGGCCGGTTCTGCCGCTCCCTCTACCCCGGCTCCCGCTCCCGTCGAGACCGACACCTCGGTCGATGCCAACCAAGCCGTCGTTGACGCGCAGGCGAGCGTCGATGCCGCTCAGTCCGCCCTGGACAGCTACCTCGACTCCGTCGCCAACGAGCAGTCCACCGTGAGCCCGGCGGATATTGACGCTCAGCTTGACGAACTCGCCGCCGATATCGCGGCTCAGACGTCCGTGCGTCCCGAGAAGGACGGCGGCGTGACGATGCAGGGTGGCGACGACAATGGCCGCTACCTGACTGCCGAGCAGTATCGCAATGCCCTGACGGCCTGCACGACGAGCGCCGGCGGTTATGACCCCGCCAAGCCCGCCGATCAGACAAATGTCCCGAACCCGTCGATCGGCCAGCCCACGCAGCAGCCCAGCGCTCCGGCTCCGTCGACCCCGGCCGAGAATCCCTCGGTTGGCCAGCCCACGCAGCAGCCTAGCGCTCCGGCTCCCTCGACCCCGGCTGAGAATCCCTCGGTTGGCCAGCCCACGCAGCAGCCCACCACTCCGGCTCCTTCGACCCCGGCCGAGAATCCCTCGGTTGAGCCCTCCACTCCGGCTCCGGGGGCTGGCACTCCCACCGCAACCATTCCCGCCGTGAGTTCGGAACCGTCTCCGTCGCAGGTTCGTACTGACACCCTCGCTGCCACGGGTAGCTCCGCCGTGTGGGTCGCGGTTGGCGCGGTAGCGGTCCTCGTTGCTGGTATCGGTGCGCTCGTCGCATCGCGCCGCGCGAAGAACTGACACAGTCAGAAGCGCCCCACCGATGAGAATGCTCGTCGGTGGGGCGCTTTCTAGTGTTCGGGGTTCGAGGGACGAGGTGTGACGCGAGCCTCGTGAAATGCTTGTCTGTTGGAGACCACATGTCTATACTCGGTAAATGGATGTTGCGAAACTGATGCAACCCTGGTGGCCCGAGGTGCGAGCTGTCCCATCGGAGGAACAGTGTGTCTTCGTGGCACCGCTACTGAAAGGAAGATAGGTGCGCTCTATGAACGTGCGTCGAAGCATGATCGCGGCCCTGAGTGCCGCAGTTGTCGCCGCCGGTGTTGTCGTGCCCGCATATGCGGCTGACGGTGACCCCACGCCCGCCCCGGATCCCTCGCCTTCTGCTGAGCCGACGGCGTCGCCCACCGCAGATCCCACGCCCGCCCCGGATCCCTCGCCTTCTGCTGAACCGACGGCGTCGCCCACCCCGGACCCTACGCCCACCGCGGACCCCACGCCGACCCCGGACCCTACGCCGGCCCCTGAGCCTGCGCCCGTGCCTCGTCCCAGCTGGAAGCGGGACGCGGTCGGCTGGTGGTATGACCTGGACAATGGGGGATTTGCGCGCGGCGAGGTTCGCGAGATCGATGGGGTGACGTACCGCTTCGACGGTAACGGCTACATGGTGACTGGCTGGTACGGCTCCGCGGGTTCGTGGGAGTATTACGCCGCTTCGGGAGCGCAGGTGCGCGGGTGGTCGGAGATTCAGGGTGTCTGGTATTACCTGGATCCTGAGACCGGCGTGATGCGCACTGGCTGGCAGAAGATTGGCGCGTCCTGGTACTACCTGGATGTGTCGGGCGCGATGGCGACGGGCTGGCTCTCTCAAGGGGGCGTCTGGTACTACCTGGATGCCTCTGGTGCGATGGTGACCGGCTGGAGTGCCGTCGGTGGTACGTGGTACTACTTCCGTGACTCCGGGGAGATGGTGACCGGCTGGGTGAAGGTTGGGGCGACGTGGTACTTCCTCGGCGGCTCCGGTGCGATGGTGAGCGGCTGGCTGAATCTGTCGGGAACCTGGTATTACATGGATCCTTCTGGCGCGATGGTAACCGGGTGGAGAGCCATCGGTGGTACGTGGTACTACTTTGCTTCATCCGGGGAGATGGTGACCGGGTGGCTGAATCAGTCGGGTACCTGGTATTACCTGGGCGGCTCCGGTGCGATGGTGACCGGGTGGCTGAATCAGTCGGGTACCTGGTACTACCTGGGCGCCTCTGGCGCAATGGTGACGGGCACGCAGTGGATCGGCGGCGAGCGTCACTGGTTCTATGATTCGGGCGCCTGGTGGGGTGCGTATCCTGTGGCGTCGAGCGGGTCGGGCGCCGCGTCCTCATCGCGCACGTATCGCAATTGCGCCGAGGCTTGGAATGCGGGTGCTGCCCCTCTGCATCGGGGGCAGGCCGGCTATAGCGCGGACCTGGATCGAGATGGTGACGGCGTCGCCTGCGAGGTTCGTCCTTACTGAGTGAGCGTGTCTCCTGCCGCGCCCTGGCCTCGTCGATGAACGAGGTTGGGGCGCGGTTGTGCGTTGGGTGTCAAGTTGGTGGGGGGATGGGGCGCACATATTTTCCGGTCAGTCAGTGTGGCATTCAGGTTTGACGCAATGAGTGATCGCATTTAGTAACGGGCATGATGTGCTTGTCGTTTCGGTGGTTGATAGTCGTGAGGTGACAGCTCTGTGAGGGGCGCCATGTGATGCGCGACATGGTGGGCCAGTAATGCTTGATTGTTGACAAACCATTATGTATACTCAGTAACGCATTAGCGCGGAACCATAGCACGCTTCTTCGAAGGACCATCCGTTCGGGTGACCTGACAACTGCATGCGATGCCGCCCCCACACCTGAGAGGAACCCACAGATGCGTCCCATCACTGCCCGCACGTTCATGATCGCCGCCGTGAGCGCTGCCGTTCTCGCCGGAACCGTCGTTCCCGCCAACGCCGCCGACCTGACCGACCCCGCGGCGCCCACCGAGGTCGCCGTCACCGCCGCCGATCCCGCTAAGGACGAGGCCGCCGCCGATCCCGCTAAGGACGAGGCCGCCGCCGATCCCGCCAAGGACGAGGCCGAGGCCAACGACCCCGCCGCAGACGAGGCCGGCGCCGACAAGGGCACGTTCGCCTCCTGGAAGCAGGACGCCATCGGATGGTGGTTCGACTTCGGCGACGGCACCTACGCCAAGGATGAGCAAATCGAGATCGACGACGCCATCTACCGCTTCGATGCGCGCGGCTACATGATCACCGGTTGGCACAACCAGGAGGGCATGTGGGAGTACTACGCGCCCTCCGGCGCCCAGGCCTTCGGCTGGAACGTCATCGACGGCTCCTGGTACTACCTGGACCCCGAGACTGGCATCATGCACACCGGCTGGCTGGAACTCGACGGCACCTGGTACTACCTGAACGCTTCCGGCGACATGGCCATGGGCTGGATCAAGTACAACAACGAGTGGTACTACCTGGGCGGCTCCGGCGCGATGGTCACCGGCTGGGCCCAGGTTGGCGGTACCTGGTACTACATGAACCAGACCGGCGTCATGCTCATCGGCTGGGTCAACGTGAATGGCACCTGGTACTTCCTGAACGCCTCCGGCGCGATGGTCACCGGCATCCAGTGGATCGACGGCGAGCGCCACTGGTTCTACGGCAACGGCGCCTGGTGGGGCGTCTGGAACTGACGCGCGAGCTCCCAGTGAGCATCGCTCACTGACACGCACTCACACACACGGCCCCGGCCTCGTTTATAACGAGGCCGGGGTACTCGCACTCAAGTCGGTGACGGTGCGTATGCGGAAGAAATGCGCACAGGGGGCGTGGCCACGCGACCACGCCCCCTGGCGTCTGAGAGAAGCGAATCAGCCCGCGTCCACCGCCTGGTTGGCGATCTGACGCTCACACACGTCGATGAGCTCGCGGATGATGCGCAGCGTGCCCGCCGACGCGTCGGCGTGAGCCTCGATCCAGGCCTTGCCGGAGGCGACCACGTCGACCTCGGGCGCGTAGCCGGCGAGCGCGGTTGGGAAGAGCAGCGTCGTCAGGTCCTCGGCGGTGTGGAAGGTGAAGCGCTCCCAGATGCCCGCCAGGGCCTCGAAGTACTCGCCCACGTAGCCGGCGTAAGCCGACGGGGTCGTGCGAGCCTGCGCCCAGAAGCCCGAGATCATTGCCCAGCGCGTGTCGTTGGGGATGGTCGTATCGGATAGGACCTTGTCCCACACGTCAGCCTTGATCCACTCGCCCGACCGCGCGGCGCGGCAGGCCGCGGCGTTCTGATGGCCGGTCATCGTGTCATCGTCGGCCTCGAGGGCGTCGATGTCGGCCTCGGCGGCGGCGTCTCCGCGCACGAGAGATACGAGCAGATCCCACTTGAGATCGACGTCCAGGTCCAGGCCATCCAGCGTCTGAGTGCCGTCGAAGAGACCGCGGATAGCCTCGAACTGCTCGGAGCTGGTCGCGTTACGGGCGGCCGCGGCCACGAGCATACGCTGCGCGTCCGACCCGGAGGCGGCGGTGCGAGCCAGGAGGAGCAGGCGTCGGCCTGTGTCCTCGGCGGCGTCCGCGCGGTACTGGGGCGCGACGAAGGTGCGCACGGCCTCGTCAATGTGGCGCAGGGTCAGCATGAGCAGGCTCATGTTGTCCTCGACCGGGATCGAGGTCAGCGCGAGGTTCAGGTAGTCGCGGGCGGGCATCTCGCCGTCGCGGGTCATATCCCACGCGGAGGCCATGACGACGCCGCGGGTCAGGGAGTCCGTGAACTTCGTGATGTTGGAGATCGCGAAGGTCAGGGACTGTTCGTCCAGGCGAACCTTCGCGTATCCGAGGTCGCCGTCGTTGACCAGGATGAAGTCAGGACGGGCGATGCCCGCGGCCGCCTCGACGATCGTGGACGCGCCGTCCACATCGAGCTCGTCGCGGAAGACCTGGGCCAGCGTGCCCTCTTCGTTCAGCGAGTAGCCGGCGACGCCCAGGCGGTGCGGACGCAGGGAGGCTCCCTCGGAGAAGGCCTCCTGGACGACCTCGAGGCGTTCGATCGTGCCGTCCTCGCCGGTCGTGATGACCGGACGCAGCAGGGTCACGCCGGCCTCCTCCAGCCACACCTTCGACCAGGCCGCCAGGTCGCGGCCCGACGCGGCCGCCAGCTCGGAGAGCAGGTCGTCCAGCGTGGCGTTGGCGTAGGAGTGCTTCGTCAGGTACTCGTGCAGGCCCGCGAAGAATGCGTCGCGCCCCACGTAGGAGACGAGCTGGCGCAGAACGGAGGCACCCTTGGCGTAGGTGATGCCGTCGAAGTTGACCTCGACGTCGGCCAGGTCCCGGATCTCGGCCGTGATCGGGTGGGTGGTGGGCAGCTGATCCTGCTTGAGGCCCCAGTCCTTGCGGACCATGAAGCCCGTCCAGCCCTCGGTGTACTTCGTGGCCTCGGCCAGGGCCAGGTGGCTCATGAACTCGGCGAAGGACTCGTTGAGCCACAGGTCGTTCCACCACTTCATAGTGACCAGATCGCCGAACCACATGTGCGCGAGCTCGTGCAGGATCGTGTTGGCGCGAGCCTCCATCTGAGCCTCGGTGGGACGCGTGCGGAACACGTAGGCGTCGCGGAAGGTCACGCAGCCCGCGTTCTCCATGGCGCCCGCGTTGTACTCGGGCACGAAGATCTGATCGTACTTCGTGAAGGGGTAGGCGATGCCGTAGGCGCCCTCGAAGAACTTGAAGCCGCGACGGGTGATGTCGATGATCTCGTCGGCGTCCAGGTGTTCGATGATCGAGGCGCGAGCGTACACGCCCAGGTCAATCGTGCGCCCGTCGGAGGAGGTGAGCGAGGCCGTGGTGCCCTGGTAGGGGCCCGCGACGATCGCGGTGATGTACGTTGACATCTTCTCCGTAGTCGCGAAGCGGTAGGTCCACGCGTCACCCTCTTCCTCGGGGGAGGGGGTGGGCGCGTTGGAGAAGACCTTCCAGCCCTTGGGGGCCTTCACGGTCAGGGTAAAGGTCGACTTCAGGTCGGGCTGCTCGAAGGTCGTGTAGACGCGGCGTGCGTCCGGGACCTCGAACTGAGAATAGGTGTACGCCTGGCCATCCGCGGGATCGACGAAGCGGTGCAGGCCCTCACCGGTGTGCATGTACTGGCAGGACGCGTCGACTTCGAGCACGTTGTGTTCCGCCAGGTTATCCAGGGCGATGCGGTTGTCCTGGTGGGCGGAGAAGGGGTCGAGGGCATTGCCGTTGAGGCGAATCGAGTGGACGTTGTTGGAGACGAGGTCCGCGAACGTGGAGGCGCCTTCGCGCGCGTCGAACTCGATGCGGGTGAACGAACCGAAGTCGGTGTCGCCGCGCGTGAGGTCCAGCGAGATCTCGTAGCGGGTCACGGAGGAGATGATCGAGGCGCGCTCGGTCGCTTCCTCGCGCGTGAGGTTCAGGCCTGGCATGGGGTGCCTTTCCGTCGATGGAATGGGGGGCGCTGTCGCGCCAAGCATTCCTATGGTGTCATGTGTTGCAGGTGGATGCGCGGGGCGCGCCGACTTTTGTCGGCTGGGACACGCTTTTACCAGATGGTGACTCGCTGAGCGGGATCGAGCCACATGCCGTCTCCTGGCTTGACGTCAAACGCCGCGGCGAATGCGTCGAGGTTGCGCAGCACCTGGTTGCAGCGGAACTCGGCGGGGGAGTGGGGGTCGATGGCTAGCATCTGGCGCGCGAACTGGGGGCGAGTCGCGGTGCGCCAGGCACGGGCCCACGAGAAGAAGAAGCGTTGCGGGCCGGTCAGCTCGTCGATGACGGGAGCGGTCTGCGGGGTGAGGCCCTGCTCGGCCAGGGCTGCCACCCACGCCTTCCACGCGATTGTCATGCCGCCCAGGTCGCCGATGTTCTCACCGATGGTCAGTGCGCCGTTGACGTGGGGGAGCGAACGCTCGGCGCCGTCCTCCCCGGCGTCCTCGCCTGCCTCGTCGCTCGCGGCGGAGGCCAGCGCGGCAGGGGTGAGAACATCGTACTGACCGATCAGGGCGTGGGTGCGCTCCTCGAAGGCGGCCCGGTCTTCGTCGGTCCACCAGTTCGACAGGTTGCCCGCCCCGTCGTAGCGCGAGCCCTGGTCGTCGAAACCGTGGCCGATCTCGTGGCCGATGACCGCTCCGATTGCGCCGAAGTTGACCGCGTCATCCGCCTGCGCGTCGAAGAAGGGGGGCTGGAGGATCGCTGCGGGGAAGACGATCTCGTTCTGCGTGGGGTTGTAGTAGGCGTTGACCGTCTGCGGGGTCATATACCACTCGTCGCGGTCGACGGGGCCCCCGAGCTTGCCCCACTCGCGGTCGGTCGCGTGGGCGCTGGCGGCCCGCACGTTATCAACAAGCGTGGCGGAGGGGTCCAGGTGCAGCGTGGAGTAGTCGCGCCACTTGGCGGGGTAGCCGATCTTCGGGTTGAAGGTCGCCAGCTTGGCCAGCGCCTTCTCCTTCGTTTCGTCACTCATCCAGTCCAGGCCTCGGATCGACTCGCCGTAGGCGTCGAGCAGGCGGCGCACGAGTGCGTCCATCGCGTCCTTGGCCTCGGGCGGGAAGTGGCGGGCGACCCAGGCCCGTCCCATGGCCTCGCCCAGGTAGGACTCGATGAGGGACAGTGCGCGCTTCCATCTGGGGCGCAGCTCCTGCGTGCCCGCCAGTGTGCGGCCGTGGAAGTCGAAGTTCTCCTGGACGAAGTCGGCGGAGAGCAGGGATGCGCGGGCGTCGATGGCCGAGGCACTCAGCCACTCCTTGAGCGTCGCCAGGTCGGTGCGCTCCCACAGGGAGGCAGCGCCGCGCAGGTAGTCGGGCTGATCGACGTTGACGACGAGGCCGCAGACGGGCATGTGGGCACCGCGCGCCCACGCGTCCCAGTCAAAGCCGGGGGCGAGGGTATTGAGCTCGCTCCACAGGGTCGGGTTGTCGGACAGGAGGGGGTCGCGGTTGGAGACCGAGTCGCGGTGGTGCGAGGCCAGGGCCGTCTCCAGCGCCATGATGCGCCTCGCCGCGCCGTCGGGGTCGGGCATGCCCGCCAGCGACAGGAGACGCCCGGTGTGGGCGACGTAGGCCTGGCGGATCGGCTCGTAGTCGTCCTCGCGGTAGTAGGCCTCGTCGGGCAGCCCGATGCCGGACTGGACCAGGGAGACCATGTAGGAGGAGGAGTCGTGCGGGTCGGTGCCCACGTAGGCCCCCACCAGGCCTCCGATGCCCGCGCGCATGAGCGCGCCCATGGCCTCGGCCAGCTCCGCGCGCGTGTCGCACGCCTCGATGACGTCCAAGTCGGCGCGCAGAGGGGCGGCGCCGGCCTCCTCGATGGCGTCCTCGTCGAGGAACTGCGTCCACAGGGTCGCGATGCGCGATGCGTCCGCGTCGTCGAGGGTGCCCGCGGCCGCGTCCTGGGCAATTGCGCGGGCATATTTCTCGGATGCGTCGCGCAGTGCGTGGAAGGCGCCATCCATCGGGCGGTCGGCCGGGATTTCGTGGGTCGCCAGCCAGGTCCCGTTCACGTGGCGGTAAAAATCGTCTTGGGGGCGCACGGCGCGGTCCATGTTCGCGGTTTCGAGGACTCGTGCGAGCAATGAGTTCGTCATGCCTTAACTGTAGGGGGTTTCGTGCCGATCGCGCGTGACCTAGAGATTTTGGTGACGCGACCACCGATTTACGTGATAGTCGTGGGCTGTAATTACCGGTTTTCCCGGTTATTCCGGGGCTGGAAGTGCGAATGCCACTTTTGCGCGCGCTGTGCGTGCACATATGTGCACAGGGGTCTGCGAATTCATTCAAACAAGGGTGTGTGGGGCAGAATTGTAAGCGCAATGAGGCACATCCTCATGAAGACGTGAAGGGAAATAACACGGTGAAGACACTTCGCACTGACGTGTGCGTCATCGGTGGCGGATCCACCGGTGCCGGCGTCGTCCGCGACGTCGTGATGCGCGGCTTCTCAGCGGTCCTCGTCGACCGGGCCGATATTGCCCAGGGGACCTCCGGTCGCTTCCACGGCCTGCTCCACTCCGGTGCTCGCTACATTGCCTCCGACCCCGAGTCAGCCACTGAATGCGCAGAAGAAAACGAGATCGTCAAGCGCATTAACTCCAACGCCATCGAGGCCACCGGCGGCCTCTTTGTGGTGACCGCTCACGACGATGAGGAGTACGCGGACCAGTTCCTGGCCCGCGCCGCCGCCGCACAGGTGCCGGCGGAAGAAGTCTCCATCGCCGAGGCTCTGCGACGCGAACCCCGACTGGACCCGCGCATCAAGCGCGCGTTCGCCGTTCAGGACGGAACCGTCGACGGCTGGCAGATGACGTGGGGCGCGATCCGCTCCGCTCAGGCCTATGGCGCGCAGATCCTGACCTACCACCGCGTCACCACCATCGAGCGTGACGGCGACCGCATTTGCGCAGTCATCGTCCACGATGAGCGTGGCGGTGAAGATATTCGCATCGAATGCGGCTTCGTCCTGAACTGCGGCGGTCCCTGGGCGGGCACAATCGCGGGCATGGCCGATTGCCACGGCGTCGACGTCGTCGCCGGTGCGGGCATCATGATCGCCATGAACCACCGCCTCACCCACTCGGTCATCAACCGCTGCGTGTGGCCTGCCGACGGCGACATCCTGGTGCCCGACCACACGGTGTGCATCATCGGTACCACCGACCTCAAGTCCGACGACGCCGACAACCTGCCCATCCCCGCCGACCAGGTCCAGCAGATGCTCGACTCGGGCGAGGCCATGATTCCCGGCTTCCGCAAGGCCCGCGCCGTCCACGCGTGGGCGGGCGCTCGACCCCTCATCAAGGACTCTCGGGTCTCGGAGACCGACACCCGCCACATGGCGCGCGGCATGAGCATCATCGACCACAACACGCGAGACGGCGTCTACGGCATGCTCACCATCGCCGGCGGTAAGCTCACCACCTACCGCCTCATGGCCGAGCGCATCGTCGACATCATGTGCTCGGAGATGGGCGAGACCCGCCCGTGTAGGACCGCCGACGAGGCCGTTCCCCCGGCCAAGGAGGCGCGCCTGTACACGATCGGCCACCGCCTCGACAACGTCGAGTCGCGCAACGACGGCCCCACGCACGAGCAGATTATCTGCGAATGCGAGATGGCCACCCGAGCGATGCTTGAAAACGTCATGGACACCCTGCCCAAGGGACAGCTGGACGACGTTCGCCGCCAAATGCGCCTGGGCATGGGCCCGTGCCAGGGCGGATTCTGTTCCCAGCGAGCCGCCGGAATCGCCCACGAGCGCGGCGACATTGATTCGATGCGCGCCAACGGCCTGCTGCGCCTGTTCCTGAAGAACCGTTGGATCGGTCTGTGGCCCATCCTGTACGGCAAGCAAGCCAGGCAGGCCGTGCTCGACGCCTGGATTCACGAGGGCACGCTCGACGTCGAGCACTTGCCCGCAGCCAAGGAAGAGGTCGTTCGATGAGAGACGTCGTTATTATTGGCGCTGGACTGGCCGGGCTGGCCGCCGCGATCAAGGCCGCCGATGCGGGTCTGAGCGTCACCCTGATCACCAAGGGCGTTGGCGGCATCCAGCTCGGCACCGGCACGGTCGACATCCTCGGCTACGGCCCGGACCCGGTCGAGGCGCCCCTGGACGCGATCCCCGCGCACGTCGCCTCGCGCCCCACTCACCCCTACGCCCACGTGAGCCCCGAGCAGGTCGGTGCCTCGGTCGCGTGGCTGCGGGACATCGTCGGGCCGGACGCCCTCGTCGGTGATGAGACGCGCAACGTGCGCATTCCCACCGGAGTCGGCGCCCTGCGCCCCACCTGCCTGATTCCTCCCTCGATGCAGGCCGGAATCCCCCAGGCGGGCGCCCGCTACGCGATCGTGGGCCTGGCGCGCTTCAAGGACTTCTACCCCAGCCTCGTCGCCGAGAACCTGTCGCGTCAGACGGGCCCCGACGGCGCCCCGATCAAGGCGCGCGCCCTAAGCGTCGACTACGTGGTGCGCGAGGGAGAGATCGACTCCGTGGGAACCGTGCACGCGCGCAGCCTCGACCACGAGGAGAACCGCGCGCGTCTGGCCGCCCAGATTCGCCCTCTCCTGGAAGACGGTGAGATCGTTGGCCTGCCCGCCGTCCTCGGCCTCGACGATCCGCGAGCGTGGCGAGACCTGGCGGACAAGCTAGGACACCCGGTCTTTGAGATCCCGGTCCAGCCCCCGTCGGTGCCCGGCATGCGCTTGAATGCGTCGCTGACCCGCTTGGCTTCCGCCAAGGCGCGCGTCGTCCTCGGCTCGCCCCTGAAAGCCCTGCACACCGCCGACGGGCGCGTTCAGGCCGTCGAATACGCCAGCGCAGGACGCGCTACCCGCGTGGAGACGCGCGCCGTCATCCTGGCGGCCGGTGGATTCGAGTCCGGCGCTCTGGAGATGGACTCCTATGGCGTCGTGCGCGACACCGTGTGTGGCCTGCCTGTCATGGGCCCCACCGGTCAGCTGCTGCACGCCGACTTCTGGGGCGAGGAACAGCCCCTGTTCCTGGCGGGATTGGCCGTCGACGACTCCATGCGCGTCGTCGACGAAAACGGCAAGGCCGTGTACACCAACCTGTTTGCCGCGGGCGGCAACCTGGCCGGCGCCACCCGCTGGCGCGAAAAGAGCGGCGAAGGCATCGCTCTGGCCAGTGCCCTGGCCGCCGTTGACGCGATCGTGGAGGAGCTGAAATGACCCTGGAGATGTCAACGCTGATGGGACCGGGCGTGGAAGAAGCCGACGTGTTCTCCCTGGAGGGTGATGCCGCGCTGCGTGCCAGCCTCGACTCGTGCGTGAAGTGCACGATCTGCGAGACTCAGTGCCCCGTCATGCGCGTCACTGATCTGTTCGGCGGCCCGAAGTACTCCGGCCCGCAGGCCGAGCGCTTCCGCAAGGACGGGCAGATGGTCGATAAGTCCATCGACTACTGCTCCTCGTGCGGCACCTGCTCGCTCGTGTGCCCCCAGGGCGTGAAGGTCACCGAGATCATCCACCACAGGCGCACTGCGATGAAGGAAGCGCACGGCATCCCCATGCGCGACCGCCTCATCGGGCGAACCTCGCTGATTGGCACCATGATGACCCCGGTCGCCCCCATCGCGAACTGGGCGCTCGACGTCAAGCCGATCCGTGTGGCGATGGAGGCCATCATTGGCGTGCACCGCTCGGCCCCCATGCCGCGCGCCTACGGGCGTACCTTCGAGGGCTGGTTCAAGAAGCACACGCCCCTGCCGAACTCCGGCACGCGCGGCCAGGTGATCTTCTTCCACGGCTGCGCCGGCCAGTATTTCGAGGTCGAGACCTCGATCCACTCGGTCATGGTGCTCGAGCACCTCGGCTACGAGGTCCTGGTCCCCAAGCACGGGTGCTGCGGCCTGGCCCTGCAATCCAACGGCCTGTACAAGGATGCGCGCAAGTACGTCTCGAAGCTGACGAACGACCTGCGCACGGTGAACCGCGATGCGCCGATCATCTCCGCGTCGGGCTCGTGCGCGGGCATGCTGCGCCACGAGGCGCACGAGATTCTCGAGATGGACACCCCGGAGCTGAGCGATGTGGGTAGCCGCATGTGGGATATCAGCGAATTCCTGCTGCACCTGTACGACAAGGGTGAGCTGGACACGAACTTCCAGCACATCGATGTCACCATCCCGTACCACGCGCCCTGCCAGGTCAAGTCCCAGGGCCTGGGCAAGCCGGCCATTGAGCTGATGAGCCTGATTCCCGGCGTGACCGTCAAGGACTCCGAGCAGCCCTGCTGTGGCATTGCGGGTACCTACGGCATGAAGAAGGAGAAGTACGCGATCGCCCAGGCCGTGGGCGCCCCCGTCTTTGACTTCATCAAGCAGGTCAACGCCGAGCTGGCGGCCTGCGACACGGAGACGTGCCGCTGGCAGCTGCGCACGGCAACGGGCGCGAACGTCGTCCACCCGATCTGGCTGATCCACAAGGCCTACGGCCTGCCCAACGGCTGAAGCCTCACGCAGTATCCCCGGGCGCGCGAGACAATGCGTGCCCGGGGATATTAGTGTGTGCCTATGAGCGTCTCTCGTCGCGTTGTTGTCACTGGTGCCTCCACCGGAATTGGGTGGGCCACCGCCCGCCTGTTGGCCCAGCGGGGGTGGAGCGTCGTCGCGGTGGCGAGGCGTCGCGAGCGCCTGGAGGCTCTCGCGGCCGAGATCGGCTGCGAATACTGGGCGGCGGACCTCACCGATGAGGCACAGGTGGAAGTGATGGCCGCCCACGTCCTGGAGGGTGGTCCCGTGGATGCGCTGGTCAACAACGCCGGAGGTGCTATCGGCGTCGACCGTGTGGCGGAGGGGGACCCCGCGAGGTGGAGCGCGATGTTCGAGCGCAACGTGATGACGGCCCTGCACTGTACGCGCGCCTTCCTGCCGGGGATGCGCGAGCGCGGGGGAGACCTCGTCTTCCTGACTTCGACCGCCGCCCACGACACCTACCCGGGAGGCGGGGGGTATGTCGCCGCCAAGCACGCCGAGCGCATCATCGCCAACACGCTGCGCCAGGAGCTGGTGGGTGAGCCCGTTCGCGTCATCGAGATCGCGCCGGGCATGGTGCGCACGGAGGAGTTTTCGCTCAACCGGCTCGGCTCCCAGGAGGCGGCCGACCGCGTCTACGAGGGGGTTGCGCAGCCCCTCGTCGCCGAGGATATTGCGGAGGCGATCGTGTGGACCCTGGAGCGCCCGTCCCACGTCAATATTGACTCGATGATCGTGCGCCCGGTGGCCCAGGCGACGAACACCCTCGTGGCCCGCACGGCCCCAGAGGCGTAGGCGGCGAGCCCGCGCGAGGCAGTGGGACGAGGCCGGGGCGGGCTGGCGCACGGCGAGCGGTGAGCGTCCCCGGCCTCGTTCCTGCTACTTGGTCCAGCCCAGGACGCGCACGACGCCCGGGACGTCCTCGGTGGTCGTCGTGACCTGGGTTGCGTCGCCGCCTGCGACGGGAGCGACGAAGAGGGGGAGCGAGAGGTCGGAGTAGGGGTCCTTGGGCGACGCGTACAGTACCATCTGCGTGCCGTCGGGGCTCACGGCTAGCCATCCTTCGATGGTGTGAGTGCTCTCCAGGCCGGGCAGAGCGACTTTCGTCCAGTTGGAAACGAGCCGAGTCTGGTCCGCCGGGGTGGTCTGGGCGAGAGGCGTGCCGGGCTTGGAGTAGATGGTGCCTTGGTCGATCGTGAGGCACGTGCCGTCGGGGGTGACGGCGTCCGCGCCGAAACAGCCGACACCGGCCTCGTTGGCGACCCACATCGCGGTTTTGGTGCGCTGGATGGACAGGTCGGGCATGACTTGGAATCGTGCGTAGTTTTCGACCGTGAAGTCTGTGGGAACGGACTCGGGCGCTTCAGTTTCTGAGGGGAAACGGTAGATTGTGCCAACGCGATCCGATGCGGCGTCCTTGTCGATGTGAGCCACGTAGATGGCTCCGTCGGGGCCGAATTGGGCGAAATGATTGGACACGGGGGTGTGTCCGCTCGGCGTGGGAATCGCGTCGTTGAGGACGGTGAGCGTGCCGTCCGTGGAGACCACGGCTACCTTTTCGTTCTCGCCGTCGTTGTTTGCGACGATCATGCGCGAGAAGTCGGGGGAATAGCACTGCATATGCTCGCACATGTACCCCGGTGCGGACAGGTACTCGCTCGGGAAGGTGAAGGTGCGCGTCGCAGTGATCGTGCCCGATTGCGGGTCGATGGCCCGCACGGTGGTGACCGTCGTGTCGATGCCAGCGTCGGAGGCGGCGAAGATGATGCCGGACATGGGGGCGGTTGCGGGGTCTTGGGAGGCGGTGGGCCCGCCGGAGGAGGGGTCCGATGGCACGCCGGTCGTGGAGGGGGTCGAGGAGTGGGCGCAGGCGCCCAACGCCAGGACGCAGGTGGCGGCGAGCAGGGCGGACGACAGGGTTTTGATGGACATGTGGCACCTCTTGAGGATGATCGGCGGGTGTCGAACGTTGCAGGATAGAGGTGAGCTGATAAACAAAGCAAGCCTCAGAAGGTGATGTGCGACACCTAAAATTTCATAGCGTTTTCACAGTTTCGCCATAAGGTCCGCTTATGTGCCGCTCCTAATCTGCGAGACAATGATGCACAATTCAGCAGAAAGGAGCGTCCCCATGTCGGAGGACAACAAGAACCTGGCGAGTAACACCGAACGCACCTCGATCCTGCCCCAGTCGGAGCTGCAGGCCGTGGATCAGACCGAAGTCCTGCCCATCCACGCGTCTGAGGCGGAAACGGCGCAGATGCCTCCCGTTGCTCAGGAGGAAACCGGCAATGCGTTTGCCGGCACGCGCCTGGAGTCTGTCGCGGAGGCTTCTGCCGACGATCAGTCGGATGACGAGGCCGTGTCGGCTCGTGCCGCGACAGTCGAGCCCGCATCGAAGAAGACCTCGTGGGGCAAGCGCGCAGCTATCGCTGGTGCCGCAGCAGCACTGCTGTCCGTCGGCTTCGGCGCGGGCATCATCACGCATGCAGCCATCCTCGGCGACGGCGAGGACTTCTATGAGCAGGGCTACGAGGACGGCTACAACGACCAAGGATACGGCGACGAGGACGAGGACTGGGAGTCGAACAGCGGGGACCAGCAGGACCAGAATGTTGGCCCCGGCGGTGGTCAGCCCAGGCCTGGTACCGACCAGCAGGGGCCGGGTTCCCAGCAGGGCGATACAGGCAGCACCCGCCCGGGACCTCCTCCGGAGGGCGGCCGAGGCCCCGGTAGCACCCGCAGTGGGGGTGAGGACGTGAGCGGCCAGGAATTCGATACGAGCGCCAGCTGATCGCTGAGGGTGCGCGAGGTGGTCTGCGTCTCGCGCGCCCTCTACGCGAGCGTGGCCACCAGAGTCGAGATAGCCACCCCGACCAGGAGTGCCGCAAACACGAGGCCGAGGACGCGATTCGAGACGCGGGTCGTGAGCCGAGCACCCGCAAGCCCGCCGAGCATCGATGAGCCGGCAAAACACGCGACCATCGCCCCGACCTCAGGCGTGAGCGTCAGCGAGCCCGACAAGGCGCGCGAGACCAGGCCGAAAGCAGCGGTGATCACCATAACCAGCAGGGACGTGGCGGATGCCCGCTTCATCGGGTAGCGCAGCGCCAGGTGCAGCGCGGGCACGATCGCAAAGCCTCCGCCGACCCCGAAAAAGCCGGTCAGAAAACCCGTCAGCGTCGCGAGAACGACAACGCGCACAGCCGTGGGTGCACCCGAGGAGAGACGCGAGCGCACCGAAGCCCCGGCCTCGTCCACGGGCGTAGCGCTTGCGCGCAGCTGAGAGCGCACCATGCACGCCGCAACCATGGCCAACAGAGCGCAAAAGGACAGCATGAGGGCACGCGAGGGCACAAGCGGGCTCAGGGACGAGCCCGCCCACGTGCCCCCCAGGCCCGCGAGCGCGAAGAGGGTACCGTCGCGCCACGCGACATCGCCCCCGCGCCCGCGCATTGCCAGGGACACGGCGGCCGTCAGCCCCACGATGATGAGGGACAGGCCCGTCGCCTGATGGGGATCACGGCCCAACACGTACACCAACACAGGAACCGACAGAATGCCACCACCCGCACCGAGGGAGCCGACGACGACGCCCACGACGATGCCGATGAGCACAGCCGACACAATCACGACCGCACCCCGGCTATGGACGCGGACTTGGCCGGCGAGGAGGCGGGGGAGGGGAGGCAAACCCCGAGGGAGACCGCCACAGCGGGATCCATGATGTCCGAGGCAGGCCTGCCCGCCGCGATCAGCATGCCTATCGCGCGCAGGACTGGGGTGGCGTGCTCGTAGAACGCCCGGTATCCCTCGCACAGGTAGTTGTGCGCCCCGTCACCGCGTCGGACGAAACGGTCTTTCGGGCACCCACCCCAGCACAGCCGCAGGTGCGGGCACGCCCGACACTGCGCGTCCACATCCGGCTTCAGGCGCGCGAAATCGCCCATCCTGGGAGAAGACGCCAGATCGGCGAAGGACGAGGAATAGATCGACCCCACCAGCCAGTCCGGCTCCACCCAGTGATCGCAGGCGTACACGTCCCCGTTGAACTCCATCGCCATGTTCACCCCACACGTTCGCGCGTGCACGCACACCGACGCCGATCCAAACATGGCCGCCAGGGTCGAATCAACATCCTGGATGAAAACCTCGCCCACGTCGCTACGCACCCACTCGTCGAACACCTCACACAGGAAACGCCCATAACCAGACGGCGAGGTCGAACGGCTCGTCACGCAGTCCCCGTCTTGGCGATACAACAACGCCGATGTTCCGGACCGCCAGCCACGTTCAGCCTGGGCCAGGTCCGCGGCGCGTACCCGCTCCACAATGGGAATGAACTGCAGGTACCGTGCTCCCAGCTCGTCACGGAAATAGCGGTAGACCAGCGAGCCGTGCTCCTCATTCGCGGCGTTGACCGTGCACAGAATGTTCGCCTCAACCCCCGCGCGCACGAGCTTCTCCCAGCCGCGCACCACCATCGCATGAGTGCCGCGCCCGCCGCGGTTCACCCGATAGGCGTCGTGCAGGGGAGCGGGCCCGTCAATCGACACGCCCACCAGGAAGCCGTGGTCCGCGAAAAAGCGCGCCCACTCTTCGGTCACCAGCGTCCCGTTGGTCTGCAGAGCGTGACGCACCCGCTGAGCGGGGCGACGGTAGCGCTCGCACAGTTCCATAAGGTGTTCGAAAAAGCCGAGACCTCGCAGGGTGGGTTCCCCGCCCTGCCACAGCATCGTCACCTCGCCGTCGGGACTCGACTCAAGGAACGCTTCCACGTAGCGATCCAAGGTCCCCTCCGACATGGTCTGGGCCCCCGCGTCGTACAACAGCTCCTTCGACAGGAAAAAACAATACTGACAGTCCAGGTTGCAGGCCGCCCCCGTCGGCTTGGTGACGACCGAAAAAGGAATCCGACGAGTCATGAGCCGTCGCCTTCATCCGCGGACCCCAACGTCAGGGGCGTGCGCTCGCGGTCGTCTTCTTCCGGCGCGCGGTGCGCCGCGACGTAGGCGCACCCCTGGGCCGCCCCGAGGGGGCCGAGGGAAGCGCCGACCACGTCAATATCCCACTCCATGACCGGCAGCAGCTCCGCTCGCATGTGGGCGGCGATGTCCTCCTTGATGGAGGGGAACGCGTCCACGATCTCGCCCGCCAGGATGATCGCTCTCGGGTTGATGAGAAGGCCGGCCGACCCCAGCACGTAGCCGACGGCCGCCGCGGCGCGCTCCA
>NZ_ALIY01000056.1:0-39282 GCF_000283035.1 Actinomyces sp. ICM58 | reverse complement strand
CCTCTTGATCCCCGGAGCCGCTCGTTCGTCGCTATCATTGGTTCATGAGCAGCGACGACACGACTTCAGGGTCCGCACTTCCCGCGGCCGTCTCCCGAGTGCGCTCCGGCCTCGTGTGGTTTGGTTCGCGTGGGCGCGCCACGATCCCAGAGATTGAGCCGCTTGTGCGGGCTCTGCGCGCGAATCATCCGAAGGCGGATATCAGTGTGGTCGAGAGGGCTTACCGCAAGGCTGAGGAATGCCACCGGGGGCAGATGCGCAAGTCGGGCGAACCCTATATCACCCATCCGGTCGCGGTCGCGACGATCCTGGCGGAGATGGGCATGACGACCCCGACGCTGGTGGCCGCGCTGCTGCATGACACCGTGGAGGACACGGACTACACGCTCCAGGAGCTGGCCGCCGATTTCGGTGAGCCCATCGCGAATCTGGTTGACGGTGTCACCAAGCTCGACAAGGTCCGCTATGGCGCAGCCGCCCAGTCCGAGACACTGCGCAAGATGCTCGTCGCCATGAGCCGTGACATCCGAGTGCTGCTCATCAAGCTGGGCGACCGCATCCATAATGCCCGAACGTGGCGCTTCGTTCCGGCCGCGTCGGCGGCGAAGAAGGCGCAGGAGACGCTGGAGATCTACGCGCCGCTGGCCCACCGACTCGGCATGAACATGGTGAAGTGGGAGCTCGAAGAACTCTCCTTCAAGACCCTGTACCCGGAAATCTACGAGGAGATCGACCGGCTCGTCGCGGAGAGGGCCCCTCAACGGGAGGAATACCTGCGTGACGTCATCGATCAGATCGAAGAGGATCTGCGTCGCTCGGGAACGAAGGGTACGGTCAGTGGCCGCCCGAAGAGCCACTATTCGATCTACCAGAAGATGATCGTGCGCGGCAAAGCGTTCGACGAGGTTTTCGACCTGGTCGCCGTGCGTGTGCTGGTGGATTCGATCAAGGACTGCTACGGCGTTCTCGGCGCGCTGCACGGCCGGTGGAATCCGATCCCGGGGCGCTTCAAAGACTACATCGCGATGCCCAAGTTCAACCTCTACCAGTCGCTGCACACGACAGTTATCGGCCCAGGTGGCAAGCCGGTGGAGATCCAGATCCGCACCTACGACATGCACGAGCGCGCGGAACACGGCGTCGCGGCTCACTGGAAGTACAAGCAGAATCCGAACGCCACGAGCGGCGACTCGGACCGCATGAGCTCGGAAGAACAGGCGAACTGGCTGCGCGCTCTGGTCGAGATGGAGCGCGAGACGGGTGACCCGGAGGAATTCCTGGATTCGCTGCGCTACGAGATCGCGGGCGACGAGGTCTATGTCTTTACACCCAAGGGCGAGGTCATCGTGCTGCCGGCGCGTGCGACCCCCGTCGACTTCGCCTACGCGGTGCACACGGAGGTCGGGCACCACACGGTCGGCGCGAAGGTTAACGGGCGCCTCGTCGCTCTTGATACGCCGCTGGAGTCGGGCGAGACGGTCGAGGTCGTCACCTCGAAGTCGGACAAGGCCGGCCCATCGCGCGACTGGCTGGCTTTTGTCGCCTCGCCGCGTGCCCGCTCGAAGATCAAGGCGTGGTTCTCGAAGGAACGCCGCGAGGAGGCCGTGGAGTCAGGTAAGGAGGCGCTGGCCCGCGCGATGCGCAAGCAGAACCTTCCCCTCCAGCGGCTCATGAACCACGAGTCAATCCTGTCGGTCGCCACATCCTTCGGCTACCCGGATGTCTCGGGGCTCTACGCGGCGGTGGGCGAGGGGCATATCTCGGCCCAGAACGTCGTCAACAGGCTCGTGGATAACCTGGGTGGGGGAGACGGCACCGAGGAGACGCTCTCCGAGGGCGTCACCCCGGGCTCGCAGAAGCCTCGGTCGGAGGCCTCGGGGGACAGCGCGATCACCGTGTCCGGACTGAGCCCGAACGAGATTTGGGTCAAGCTCGCCAAGTGCTGTACGCCTGTTCCCGGAGATGCGATCGTCGGCTTCATTACGCGCGGCCAGGGCGTATCGGTGCACCGCTCCACGTGCGCGAACGCGGTGCGCCTGAGCCAGCTGCAGCCCGAGCGCTTCGTGGACGTGTCGTGGAACTCCGAGGGGCTCAGCGCGCCGTTCCGCGTCCAGATCGAGGTGCGTGCACTCGACCGTGGTGGACTCCTCTCGGATCTGACCCGGGTCCTGTCTGATTATGGCGTCAATATCTTGGCCGCGGCCCTCAAGACGGATGGGGATCAGGTTGCCTCCGGTAACTTCTCGTTCGAGCTGGCGGACCTGGGCCACCTGAACGCTGTCCTGTCGGCGCTTCGCCGGGTGGATGGTGTCTTCGAAGCGGTGCGCATCGGGGCGGATTCTTAGACGAGGACTCGGCGCGCCGGCGCTGGGAAGCGGGGTGAGGTGTTACATCCGTCCCGTTTTTCGCGGGTCGACACTCATTTTCTCGTTAGATGTGACACACTAGCATTGTGTGTCACATCGGCACGCGACCGCGCCGGGCGTCAGCCCTCGTCTAAGAAGGAATATCGTGACCGAGACGTCGATTCCGAACAACGAAACCACTCCCGAAGCCGTGACGGCTACTCCCGAGGAGGCCCAGGCCTCGACGATCGCAGCGTCGGAGGTGCCTGAGCATCCCTTCGCCCGCATTGGTGAGGACGGGACTGTCTATGTCAAGGACGGCGACGAGGAGCGCGTCATCGGCGGCTTCCCAGAGGGCATTCCCGCCTCCCCCTACGCCCTGTATGAGCGCCGCTACGCCGACCTCGAGGCCACGATTAAGCTCTTCGAGGACCGCCTCACCACCCTGAGCCCGCGCGACATTGATCAGACTCTCGCGACGCTGCGCGAGCAGGTCGCATCCCCTAACGTCGTCGGCGACATCCCCGCGCTGCGCGAGCGCGTCGCCGCGGTCGAGAAGGCCGCCGAGGAACGCAAGGAGGTCGCCCGCGAGGAGCGCAAGGCCGCCAAGGCGCAGGCCCTGGCTGACCGCACGGCAGTCGTCGAGCGGGCCGAGTCCATCGTCGCCCAGGATCCCGCCAAGACCCACTGGAAGCAGTCGGGCCAGACCCTGCGCGACCTCCTGGAAGAGTGGAAGACCCTGCAGCGCCGCGGCCCGCGCCTGGAGAAGGCCGTCGAAGACGAACTGTGGAAGCGCTTCTCCACCGCGCGTACCCAGTTCGACCGCCACCGCCGCCAGTTCTTCTCCCAGCTGGATCAGGCTCAGTCCGAGGCAAAGCGCGTCAAGGAAGCCCTGATCGCCGAGGCCGAGGCCCTGTCCTCCTCGGTGGACTGGTCTCGCACGTCGGGTGCCTACCGTGAGCTCATGAACCGCTGGAAGGCAGCCCCGCGTGCCTCGCGCAAGGAAGACGACGCCCTGTGGGCGCGCTTCCGCGCCGCTCAGCAGGTGTTCTTCGATGCTCGCCGCGCCAAGGACGAGGCCACGGACGCCGAGTACCGCGAGAACCTGGTGGCCAAGGAGGCGATCCTCGTCGATGCCGAGGCCATCCTGCCGGTCACCGATATCGACCGCGCGAAGGCCCAGCTGCGTCAGATTCAGGACCGTTGGGAGGAGGTCGGCCGCGTGCCCTCCTCCGACCTGCACCGCATCGAAGGCCGCCTGCGCGCCGTCGAGGCCGCCGTTCGCGAAGCCGAAGAGAAGGAATGGCGCCGCACCAACCCCGAGACGCGAGCCCGCGCGGCCGGCATGGTGGGTCAGCTGGAGGAGCAGATCGCTCAGCTTGAGCGTTCGCTCGCCGACGCCGAGGCCAAGGGCGATACGAAGGCGGCGACCAGTGTGCGTGAGACCCTCGAGACCAAGCGCGCCTGGCTCGCGCAGATCTCCTCGTCCATGGAGTGACATGCGTCTTCACGTCATCCCGTCGCCCTTTTACGCGGCGAATGGGCTTGTGCTCGTCCCTTCCGGGGCGGGCACTGCCCTTGTTGTCGACCCCTCCGCCGGCATTAGGCACCTCATTCGGCAAGTCCTCGAACTTGAGGGCGTGAGCGTCGGCGCGGTGCTGCTCACCCACGGCCACCCCGACCACGTGTGGGATGCGGCCGAGGCCTCCACCTGGGGAGCAGACGGTTCTACGGTCCCGTGCTACCTGCCGGCGCCGGACATGTACCGCATGGACGATCCGGCCTCTTTCCTGCCCATGGCCCCGCCCGACTTCGTGGGACCCTGGGTGAAGCCCACCGATCTGCGTGAGATGCCCGCGGACTCCGTCGAGCTGACCCCGGGCGTGTGGCTGCGCATGGTGCCCGCCCCCGGTCATACCGAGGGCTCGGCGCTCTTCCTCGGGCACAGCCCGCTGGACGTGCGCGTGAATAACCAGTCTTTCTACGCCAGCGAGGAGGCGGTGCCGTGGGCGCTGTCCGCCGACGTTCTGTTTAAAGACAGCGTGGGGCGCACCGACATGCCCGGCGGTGACGAAACGCAAATGCGTCACTCACTGCGCACTATTTCCAACGCCCTCGACCCGAGCACGATCCTCATCCCCGGCCACGGTCCGGCGACTACGCTTGCGGATGAGATACGCTCCAACCAATACTTGATCCGCGCTCGTCGTATCGGCTAGCGCAGGTGTCGTTCGATCTCAAGGATTTTGTTATGGCTCGCACGTCTTTGTCAGGTTTCCCCGAATGGCTCCCCGAGGGGCGCATCATTGAGATGCACGTCCTCGACGAGCTGCGCCGTGTCTTTGAGCTGCACGGCTTCGCGGGAATCGAAACGCGTGCGGTCGAGACGCTGGCGCAGCTGGAGGCCAAGGGAGAGACCTCGAAGGAGATCTACGTTCTTGACCGCCTGCAAGCGCTGAAGGCTGCCGCCGCGGGTGCGCGCGCTCCCAAGGACAAGGGCATGGGTCTGCACTTCGACCTGACCGTCCCCTTCGCGCGTTACGTCGTGGAGAACGCCAACGAGCTGGATTTCCCCTTCAAGCGCTATCAGATTCAGAAAGTGTGGCGCGGGGAGCGCCCGCAGGAGGGGCGTTTCCGCGAGTTCACGCAGGCCGATATCGACGTCGTGGGCAACGGCGAGCTGCCCTTCCACTTCGAGGTGGACCTGCCTCTCGTCATGGCCGAGGCCCTCAACAGCCTGCCGATCCCGCCGGTGCGCGTGCTCGTCAACAACCGCAAGGTCGTTCAGGGCGTGTGCGAGTCCCTCGGAGTCACCGACGTCGAGGCGGCTCTGCGCGGGCTTGACAAGATCGACAAGATTGGGCCCGAGGGCGTGGCCAGGGAGCTGGCCGAGTCCGGCATCGACGGCGACCAGGCGTCCGTTCTGCTCCAGATGGCCCAGATTCGCACGGCTGATTCGGCTGAGGTGCGCGAGCGCCTGGCTGCACTGGGCGTGAGCGGTGAGCTGCTGGCCGAGGGGCTGAAGGAGCTCGCCGAGCTGCTCGACACCGCCAACAAGCGCATGCCGGGTGCCGTGGTCGCCGACCTGAAGATCGCGCGCGGCCTGGACTACTACACGGGAAGCGTCTACGAGTCAGAGATCGAGGGCCATGAGGACCTCGGGTCGATCTGCTCGGGCGGCCGCTACGATTCCCTGGCCAAGGACGGCAAGCGCACCTACCCGGGCGTTGGCCTGTCCATTGGTGTCTCGCGCCTCGTCTCGCGCATGATCTCTGTGCCGCTGGTGCGTGCCTCGCGTAAGGTTCCCACGGCCGTCGTCGTGGCCGTGACCAACGAGGAGCACCGTGAGCGTTCCGAGGAAATCGCGGCGACGCTGCGTGGGCGAGGCATCTCGACCGACGTCGCCCCGAGCGCGGCGAAGTTCGGTAAGCAGATCAAGTTCGCGGATAAGCGCGGCATTCCCTTCGTCTGGTTCCCGGGTGAGGAGGGGGCCGCCGACACGGTCAAGGACATCCGCACGGGAGAGCAGGTTCAGGCCGACGCCGCGACGTGGGAGGTTCCCGCGGCGGACGCGGTGCCCACTGTGGAGAAGGTGACGGCCTGAGTGCCGACCACCGCGGTTGAAGGCGCCCGCCGCCTCGCGGGCGCGCTCAAGGACTCGTTGGAGGCGATGCCCCAGGGCGCCCGCCCCGAGGCCGAGCGGGCGCTTCGTCGCCTGCAGGACCTCGTGCTGCCGCGTCTGGAGGACGCTGACGCGCCCCTGCTCGTCGTGGTCGGCGGGTCGACGGGTTCGGGCAAGTCGACCCTTGTGAACTCGCTACTCGATCGTAATGTGTCCCGGTCGGGTGCCGTTCGCCCCACGACTCGGCGCCCGGTCGTGGTGTGTTCGCCCGCGGCTCGCGCCTGGTTCATGTCGGATCGCGTGCTGCCTCGCTTGGCGAAGCACGAGGGCGGGGCGGGTACGAGCCTGGACGCCGTGACGGTGACGGTGGACGACATGATGTGGCCGTCGATCGGCATCTTGGATGCCCCCGACATCGATTCGGTCGAGGAGGGGAACCGTCGGCTTGCCTCGGAGCTTCTCGATGGCGCGGATCTGTGGATTTTTGTCACGAGCGCTGCTCGCTACGCGGATGCGGTCGCGTGGAGGCATCTGGAGGAGGCGGCCGAGCGAGGCCTTCGCGTCGCCATCGTCCTCAACCGGGTGCCCGAGGGCGCGCAGGAGGAGATCCGAGCGGATTTGACCTCGCTCGCGCGGCGCCGAGGCCTGGGCGAGGTGCCGATCATCGTGATCACCGAGCAGCCCCTGACAGAGGGGCGTCTTCCCTTCGATGCGATCGCCGCCGTGGGGTCTTTTTTGCGGGGGATCGGGCACGACGCGCAGGAGCGCGCCGCCATCATTCGTTCTTCCCTGTCGGGGGCCGTTGCCGCATCGCTCGACGAGGCCAGGAAGGCGTTGGACGGTGCCCGAGAGTCCTACCGCGCGATCGCCTCCGCGAGCGAGGGCATCGATCAGCTCGTCGCCTCGGGCGCTCGAGAGGTTGCCTCCTCCTCGAGCGACGACGTCTTGCGCGGCGAGGTGAGCGCCCGCATCGCCGAGGTGCTCGGCTCGTGGGACATGACACGCACCCTGGCCAGGGTCCTTGGCAGCGTGCGTGAGCGCCTCATGGGTGCCGTGCGCGGAACTGCCGCCCCAGAGGAGCAGGTGCGTCGTGACCTGACCGGCGGGCTGGCTCAGCGCTTGAGCGATCAGTACCATCGCGCGTGGACCGAGGCCCTGCGTCTGGCCGAGCCGGTCGCCGCGACCGGCGAGTTCGAGGAGCTGTTGGACGCTCAGGCGTGCCTTGAACGCGCGCGCAGGACAGCGCAGGCGTGGACCAGCGAGGTGACGCAGATCGTGCGCGGTCAGGCGGAGTCTTCGCGCGTGACGGGGCGGCTCCTGGCCGGAGGGATCAACGTCGTGACGGTGTCGCTCATGGTCAGTGCTTTCGCGATGACGGGCGGCGTCACGGGCGTCGAGGTCGGCGTTGCGGGGGCGTCGGCCGCGCTGTCGCAGACGATCCTCGAATCGTATTTCGGTGAGCGCACGGTGCGTGCGCTCGCCGCGCAGGCTCGTGAGGCCCTGGAGTCGCTGGCGGCCGACTCGCTGGCCGACGTCGTCGCCCCCATTGCCGCGAAGCTGGATCGCTCGCTGGAACGGGAGCGCGTCGAGGCCCTTGCGTTGGCGCTCGACGAGGCCCGGGAGGCGCTGGCATGAGGCGCGCATCGATCCCCGTTGCGGCGGCAGCGGCACAGCTCGACCAGATCACGACGCTCGCCGCGTCCGACATCGAGCCGACGACCTTGGCGAGGGTGCGCGAGCTCATTGACGTGACCTCTGAGCGCGCCGAGATGGATCCGACGTGGTGCGTGATCGGCATGCTGGGCGGCACGGGCGCGGGTAAGTCGTCCCTCGTTAACGCTCTGTGCGGGGCGCAGGTCGTGCGCGCGGGTATTTTGCGGCCCACGACCAACGAGGCCTGCGCGGTCCTGCCCGCGGGCCGCGAACCCGCGCAGCTGTTGGGGTGGCTGGGCGTGACCGCGCGTGTGGATGCGCCCGCGGGTCCGGAGGGCGATACCGTCATTGTGGACTTGCCCGACATTGACTCGGTCGAGGCGGCTCACGCCGAGGTGGCGCAACGCCTGGCCTCGCGCGTGGACGCGCTGGTCGTCGTGGTCAATCCCCAAAAGTATGCGGACGCGCGCCTGCACGACGAGTGGTTGTCGCGCCTGCGTTCCTCGCACGCCTCCGTGACGGTCGCCCTGACTCACATTGATACGTTGGACGCCGCCTCGCGCGCCTCCGTCGAGTCCGACCTGCGCCGCATCCTCGATGCGCGCGGCCTCGCTGGCGCGCGTATCTTTCCCGTCAGTGCGACGACGGGGGAGGGCGTGAGCGCGCTCGCCGCCCATCTCGGCGGGGAAGCTGCCCGTGTGTCGCGTCAGGCAGCTCGTGCGCGCGCCGCCCTGGCCGAGGCCGCGGTCCTTCTGCGCGATGCGCTCGGCCTGGAGGGCACCATCCGTGGGGTCGAGACCGAGGGCCTGGCCGGTGAGCTCGCTCAGGCTGCCGCGGACCTTGCGGGGGCACCTATCATCGAAGAGGCCGTGGCCGGCTCGACGCGGCGCGCGGGTGCGCGCGTCGGCGGCTGGCTTCCCCTGCGATGGCTCTCGCGTCTGGGGGCCGATCCTTTGCGACGCCTTCACCTGGGCGACGAGTCCCGCGAGGAGAGCGCCACGACGCCCACGCTGCCGACGCGCTCCACCTCCGACGAAGCGGCCTTCGCTAATGCGGTGCGCCGCGAGGTGGCCGCGCGCTCCCAGGGGCGCCCAGAGCGCTGGCGGCGCCTACTCATCGATCGGGCGCTGTCGGGCGCTGGGCAGGTGCCGGCGGGCGCGCACCGCGAGGTGGCTGCGAATCTGCGCGTGAGCGCGAGCGCACCCGCGGCCGTTCGCTTCCTCGGCGTCGTGCAGCTGCTCGCCTGGCTCGCCTGCGTGGGAGGGGGTGCGTGGATTCTTCTCGCGCACCTGGGCCGCGCGGTCCTCATCGATGCCCGCGTTCCCACGCTTGGCCCGATTCCCGTTCCTACTGTGATCATTGGCGTGTCGCTCGCGCTCACGCTCCTGTGCGCGGGGGCGAGCCGCGTCGTCAGCTCCTGGGTGGCCTCGAGGCGTGCACGCGCCGTGCGCCGCGACATGAGGGCCCTGTGCCGCGACGAAGTCGAGCGCCTCGTCGTCGCCCCGCTGCGCGCGGAAGACAACCGTCAGGTCACCATCGCCTCGTTCGTGGCGCGCCTGCGCCTGGACCGGAGGTCGTGAAGCGCCGCCTTGGACCGACGCGAACAGTGAATTCGCCGACGACAGGCACCTTTTTCGAGCAAGCGCGCGCTATGCTGGACGCAGCGATGAGGCGCAGCCCCTTGTTATGGTGCCCCGCGGGACGCGGGATTTGTTGTTATGGGTGAGGCCGCGCTGAGGAGCCGAGATGGCCCGCCCCGATGGTTTTGCTACCCCGCATGCAACAGGCAAGGAATAACTATGCCCTCTGACGACTACATGGACCGCGACGAGCGCGACGACATCATGGACATGGATGACGAGCTCGATCTCGTCGACGAGGCCGACGGCCAGGATCGCGACGCCGGGCAGGAAGCCGACGGCGAAGACGGCGATACCGTGACCTTCGCGAGCCTCGGACTGCCCGAGGAGATCCTCGAGGCCGTCACCGATATGGGGTTCCGCGTCCCCACCCCGATCCAGGCTGCCGCGATCCCGCCGCTCCTTGAGCTGCGCGACGTCGTGGGTATCGCCCAGACGGGTACCGGCAAGACGGCCGCCTTCGGTCTGCCGCTGCTGGCCATCGTCGACGCCGATGAGCGCGACGTCCAGGCCCTGGTCCTGGCTCCCACGCGCGAGCTCGCGATGCAGAGCGCCCAGGCCATTGAGGATTTCGCTGCGCGCACCGCCCGCCTCGACGTCGTCCCCGTGTACGGCGGCTCCCCCTACGGTCCCCAGATCGGCGCGCTTAAGCGCGGCGCGCAGGTCGTCGTGGGCACCCCGGGCCGTGTCATCGACCTGATCGAGAAGGGTGCACTCGACCTGTCGAACGTGCGCATGCTCGTGTTGGACGAGGCGGACGAGATGCTGCGCATGGGCTTCGCCGAGGACGTCGAGACGATCGCGTCGAGCGTGCCCGATGACCGCCTGACGGCGCTGTTTAGCGCCACGATGCCCGCCGCCATTGAGAAGGTGGCGCGCGAGCACCTCAAGGATCCCGTCAAGGTCGCCGTCTCGACGGAATCGTCGACGGTCGACACGATTCACCAGACCTACGCGGTCGTGCCCTACAAGCACAAGATCGGCGCGCTGTCGCGCGTCCTGGCCACGCGGGCCCAGCACATCGCGGCGGGGCAGGAGGAGGCCGACGCGGCCATCGTCTTCGTGCGCACCCGCGCTGATGTCGAAGAGGTGTCCCTTGAGCTGTCGGGCCGCGGCTTCCGAGCTGCAGGCATCTCCGGCGACGTCGCTCAGACTGAGCGCGAGCGCATGGTCGAGCGCCTGAAGAACGGCTCTCTCGACGTGCTGGTCGCCACCGATGTCGCGGCGCGCGGCCTGGACGTGGAGCGCATCTCCCTGGTCGTCAACTTCGACGTGCCCCGCGAGCCGGAGGCTTACGTGCACCGCATCGGCCGCACCGGCCGCGCCGGGCGCGAGGGCCGCGCCCTCACCTTCTTCACCCCGCGCGAGCACGGCCGCCTGCGTCGCATTGAAAAGCTGACGGGAACCGAGATGGAAGAGGTCGAGATCCCCTCGCCCGCCGCCGTCTCTGAGTTCCGGGCTCGCCGCCTGCTCGAGGGACTGGGCGCACGAATCGAGCGCGGCCGCCTCGACATGTACAAGGGTCTGCTGGCCGACATGGGCGAGGAAGTGAGCGTCGAGGACATCGCCGCCGCGCTCATGGCCACGGCGGTCGGCGACGAGGGCCCCGCGCCCCGCCGCGAGAAGGACCGCCGCGGAAATGGCAAGATCCGCCGCGAGGAGCGCCTGGACGAGTCCGGCGAATTCGTCGGCGCATCCTTCGAGGCGGGACGCGATAAGGACCGCCCGCTCAAGGGTGGTGCCAACGGCTCTCGCCGCCGTGGCGGCGGCCGCCCGGCCCCCGGCTCCGGCACGCGCTACCGCATCGAGGTCGGTAAGAAGGACCGTGTCAAGCCCGGCTCGATCGTCGGCGCGATTGCGGGTGAGGGCGGTATCGACGGCCGCGACATCGGCAACATCGAGATCTATCCGACCTTCTCCCTCGTCGATATCACGGCGGATCTGTCGGGCGAGCAGCTGTCGCGTATCTCCAAGGGCTACGTGTCCGGTCGTCAGCTGCGTATCCGCGTGGACGAGGGGCCGGGCGCGCGCGGGGAGCGAGACGGCTTCGAGCGCCGCGAGCGTCGCGACTTCGAGCGCGACTACCGAGGCCGGGGCGGCTACGGTGATCGAGAGGGCCGCTTCGGGGACCGTGACGAGAAGCGTCCGCACCGCTTTGAAAAGGGCGACGGCTCGCGACCGCGCCGCTCGGTGCGCACCGAGCGCTGGGAGAAGGACATGAAGCGTGCCCGCCGAGATCGCGAGGGTGGCCGCGATGGTGGTTGGGAGCGCGACGGTGGCCGTGAGGGCGGACGTCGCCACTTCGGTAAGCGCCGCTACGAGGACTGAGCGCTAGCTCTCCCCACCGGTGGATCGTTCCGACGCGGGACGCAGCCGAGTCACGGCAAACACCGTGAGGATCGCGAGCGCAGCAGCAATCACCCAATAGGGAGCGTAGGCCGCCCCGCCCACCGTGGCGGTGGCGGCCCACGCGCTCAAGGCCACGGACACGAGGGCGAGTTCGAGGGCAGGGCCTGCCGAATCAGCGACCTGCAGCCACGAGGCGACGCGCCCGTGCTTAGATTCAGGGGTGACCTCAAGGGCCATGACGGACAGGGGAGCGTGAACCAGTCCGACTCCGAGGCCGACGAGCAACCAACCGATGAGGGCCACCCACACGGGAATTGCGGGGACGAGGAGGGCCCCCACGGGGATCGCGCCGATAGCCATCAGTGTGCCGCCGATGACCGGGAGCCGGCGGCGCAGGTGTGGATCGTGAACGCGTGCCTGCCCGACCGCGCCAATCGACCAGGTGATCGACCCGAGGGTGACCCACCAGGCGGAGGATGCCTCGGACCAGCCGTGCACACGCTGGAGGATCAGCGGAATCATGACGGCGAGACCGACCTGTGAGGCCATCGCGCTCAGCCTTGCAAGGATCGCCGAGGGCATGCCGCGGCGGGAGTGGAAGGTTCCACGCGGCAGGAGGCGGGGCAGCGCCCAGACGGTGATGCACGCGCCGAGGGCGAAGACCCCGACTTGTGCCAGTGGTGTGGGCAGCGCGCCCGCAAGCTGCAGCAGCATGACGCCCATTCCGACAAGCCCGGCGTCTCGCGAGAGGGACGCGAGCATGGGGGAGCGCTGCCCCTGTGCAGTCGGGATCGAGCGCAGGACGTAGGCGATGGGGAGCGCCGCGACCGCAACGAAGAGCGGAACGACGCCGAAGACGTAGCGCCAGCCCCACTCCTGGGTCACGTGGCCTGCGATCGCGGGGCCGACCAGCGAGGGGAGAACCCACGCCAGCGAGAAAGACGCAAAGAACGAGGGACGGTGATGAGGGGAAGCGACCGTTCCGATGAGGACGTAGAGCGGGACGATGAGGAGGCCGCCTCCCAGCCCCTGCAGCGCGCGGCCGACAACGAACACGACCACGTTTGTGCCCGCGGCGCACACCACCAAACCGACAGCGAAGAGAACCAATCCTGCGAGCAGGACGACACGGGGGCCCTTCCAATCGGCCAGGGCGCCCGCGACCACGGTGGCGCTCAGCTGCGTGGCCAGTGCCGCCCCCGATGCGATCGGGTACCAGGCGGCAGCGTCAAAAGACTTGACGACGACCGGCATGATCGTCGTGGCGGCGAGTTCCTCGAAGGCCACGAGGGTAATGAGAAGCACGGACCCGATGGCCAAGCCAATTTCGGACGGGGTCCACGAGGCGGAAGCGGGGGCGGAGGAATCGTCGGCGGGCATGATGACTATCCTACTTGCGGCACACGCAACTCTTGGGACGTCAGGCGTACAATGACTCTGCCGCCGCCTGTCTCGCGGATGGTAATGACGAAAGGAATCACAGTGCTTCGCACTCACAACATTGGAACTCTCGGCACCGACCTGGTCGGTTCGACCGTGACGCTCACCGGTTGGGTGGACCGTCGCCGCGATCACGGTGGCGTCGCCTTCATCGACCTGCGTGACGCGTCCGGCATCGCCCAGGTGGTCGTGCGCGACGAGCGCGTCGCCCACGAGCTGCGCTCCGAGTTCGTCCTGAAGGTCACCGGTGAGGTCTGCGCTCGCCCTGAGGGTAATGAGAACCCCCACCTGGCCACCGGCGCCATTGAGGTCATGGGCGACGACATCGAGATCCTCAACACCAGCGCGCCCCTGCCCTTCCAAGTCTCCTCCAATGCTGAAGATTCCGGCAACGTGGGTGAGGAAACCCGCCTGAAGTACCGCTACCTTGACCTGCGCCGCGAACCCGAGCAGTACGCGATTCGCCTGCGCTCGAAGGTCTCGCGCGCGGCCCGCGAGGCGCTCTACGCCCGCGACTTCGTCGAGATCGAGACCCCGACCCTGACGCGTTCGACGCCCGAGGGTGCCCGCGACTTCATCGTCCCCGCCCGCCTCTCCCCGGGTTCCTGGTACGCCCTGCCCCAGTCCCCCCAGCTCTTCAAGCAGCTGCTCATGGTGGCGGGTATGGAGCGCTACTTCCAGATCGCGCGCTGCTACCGCGACGAGGATTTCCGCGCCGACCGTCAGCCCGAGTTCACCCAGCTCGACATCGAGATGAGCTTCGTGGACCAGGACGACGTCATCGAGGTCGCCGAGGACGTCCTGAAGAACGTGTGGGCGCTCATCGGCTACGACCTGTCCACGCCGATCCCGCGCATGACCTACAAGGACGCGATGGAGCGCTACGGCTCCGATAAGCCCGACCTGCGCTTCGGCCTGGAGCTGACCGAGCTCACCGAGTACTTCAAGGACACGACGTTCCGCGTGTTCCAGGCCCCCTACGTGGGCGCCGTCGTCATGCCCGGTGGCGGCTCGCAGCCGCGTCGCACCTTCGACAAGTGGCAGGAGTGGGCCAAGGCGCGCGGCGCCAAGGGCCTGGCCTACGTCACGATCGCCGAGGACGGCACGCTGGGCGGCCCCGTCGCCAAGAACATCACCGAGGCCGAGCGCGAGGGCCTGGCCGGCGCCACCGGCGCTGAGCCCGGCGACTGCATCTTCTTCGCCGCTGGCAAGCCGACCCCGTCGCGTGAGCTGCTCGGCGCTGCTCGCCTTGAGATCGGCAAGCGCTGCAACCTCATCGACCCCGATGCCTGGGCGTTCACCTGGGTTGTCGACGCGCCGCTCTTCAAGCCCACCGGTGATGCCGAGGCCGAGGGCGACGTGGCACTGGGCCACAGCGCCTGGACGGCCGTCCACCACGCGTTCACCTCGCCCAAGCCTGAGTGGATCGACTCCTTCGACAAGGATCCGGGTAACGCGCTGGCCTACGCTTACGACATTGTCTGCAATGGCAACGAGATCGGCGGCGGCTCGATCCGTATCCACCGCCGCGACATCCAGAACCGCGTGTTCAACGTGATGGGTATCGGTGAGGAAGAGGCTCAGGCACAGTTCGGCTTCCTGCTCGATGCCTTCAAGTTCGGCGCTCCGCCGCATGGCGGCGTGGCCTTTGGCTGGGACCGTATCGTCTCGCTGCTGACGAAGTCGGAGTCGATCCGCGACGTCATCGCTTTCCCGAAGTCCGGCGGTGGCTTCGATCCGCTGACCGAGGCCCCGGCTCCGATCACGCCCGCGCAGCGTAAGGAAGCCGGCGTCGATGCGAAGCCGAAGAAACGCGGCGAGGAATCCACTGACGAGGAAAAGAAGTGATCTAGCTCTCGGCAGTCTTGTCCACGAAACCCCCATCCGGCCCCGGTCGGAGGGGGTTTCGTGCACAATAGGGGTATGTCGTACATTGAGCTGCACCCGGAAAATCCTCAAGCACGTCTGGTCAACACGGTCGTTGATCTGCTGGAGCGCGGCGGCATCATCGCACTGCCCACGGACTCCGGCTACGCGATCGCCACGAAGATCGGCAACAAGTCGGGCATGGACACGATTCGCGCGGTCCGCAAGCTCGACGAGAAGCATAACTTCTCGCTGCTGTGCCATTCCTTCGCCCAGCTCGGGGAGTTGGTGATCGTGGATAACCATGAGTTCCGCACGATGAAGGCCCTAACGCCCGGACCCTACACGTTCATCCTGCGTGGGACCAAGGAGGTGCCGCGCGTGATGCTCAACAAGAAGAAGCACACGGTCGGCGTGCGCATCCCGGATCACGTCATCACGCAGACGATCGTGGAGGCGCTCGGCGAGCCCCTTGCCTGCTCGACGCTCATCATGCCCGGAGAGACCGAGCCTTTGACGGATGGGTTCGACGTGGATGAGCGCATTGGTCACCAGGTCGATCTCGTCGTCGTGGGTCCCGTCGGCGTGGCAGAGCCGACGACGGTCATCGACTTCGCGGGCGGCGACGCGGTTGTTGCTCGCGTGGGCGCGGGCGACATTTCGCTCTTTGACTGATTGCCTGATTATCGACGCGCCTTCGTTTTCTGAGACGGGTTTTCTCCGGCTTGTTCCTGAGCCGTCGGTGGTCCGGTCTGCTGGCGACGCCGCGGGTCCGCTTGTCGGCGCGCGGATGGTGATCGATGGCCGTGACGCCGTTTCGGTGACATTCCGGTGCGCCGGGGATGGCGCCTCGGGGGTCTACCTGGTCCTCAATACGGTGACGGATCGGGCGCGCGATCACCTGGAGCTCTTTCGTATGGAGCGGGTGGGCGGAGTGGATCCGTGGGTGCTGTCGTGCGCGTTGCCCGCCGATGTCATCGTGAGTTACCAGTTTGTGCCGGTTGGGCCAGGCGGGCTTGATCCGCGCGTGGCGGATGATCGGCGGGCGTGGGCACGCGTCGTTGCCTCGGCGGTGCGCGATCGCTCTCATCCGCGTGTGCTCGTCAACGGGCGTGGGCATGTCGCTTCCCTGTTCGCGGGTCCGGATGCGCGTCTTGCCTGGCCCGCTGTTAAGGGGGATTCGTCGTATATGCGCGCCGCGCGCGAGGTGGAGTGCGCGGTGCTGGTCGAGTCCGGAGGGTCGTCGCCGCGTCGGCGCGTCGCGGTCGTGCATGATGGTGATGGGACGCCAAAGCGCACGCTTCTTGTGTTCGATGGGCAGATCTGGAGGGCTAACGGGGTGGGGTGGCTGACGCGGTGCTACCCGGGTCTGCGCGTCGTGACCATCGACGCGGGTGAGCTGGGGGAGCGCGAGCGGGAGCTCACCGATGCCGGCAGGGTCGAGGCGCTCGTGGGCGCGGTCTGCGATGAGGTTGGCGTGGGGCCGATCGCCCTGGCGGGGCAGTCCTATGGCGGGCTCGGTGTCCTCGAAGCTGCCCTGGGGGGCACGCTTCCCGTCGAGTGTTTTGTCGCACAGTCTCCATCCCTGTGGTGGGGAGGAGGGGAACGAGGTCGGGGCGAGGGGACGCTCATGGCTGAGCTGAGCAGGGGGGAGCGACGCCTGCCTGACGGCTTGACGGTGTGGTGTCAGGTGGGTGAGCGTGAGGTGGCGATGTGGCCGGTTGTGCGCCGTTGTGCGGGGTTGTTGGATGGGGCGATGTCGCTTGTCAGGTTCGAGACCTATTCGGGCGGGCATGATGTCGCCTGGTGGCGCGAGGGGCTCCTGCGCGCGCTCGACGAGTGGTGTGTTCGAGGCGACGGTGCGCAAGATGACAAGGCGACGCCAATCGCTCCTAGGTTAGGCTTACCTACGCATCTATTGTGATCTAGTCGAATCGAGGAACACGTGCACATCTCGACACGAGTCCGCGCCATCGCGGCGCTCGCCCTGGCAGCCTTGACGCTGGGAGCTTGCTCGTCCAACCAGCCCGCTCCGGCCTCGTCCCCCGAGGCCTCCGGGATGTCCGAGAGCTCTGCGACGCGCACCGTCACCGATGCCTCCGGCCAGGAGGTGACGCTTCCCGCTCACCCGAGCCGCGTCGTGACCCTGTCGGAGCCCACGACGGACAACGCGCTGGCCCTGGGCGTGACCCCGATTGGTGTCGTCTCGGGCCGCGGCCAGCAGACGGTCGCCAACTACCTCCTCGACCGCGCCGGAGACATCCCGATCCTCGGCTCCATCGGCACCCCCAACCTCGAGGCCATCGGCGCCGCCCACCCGGACCTGATCCTCGTCGACGGCACCTCCGTGAAGAACAACGACACGGAGACGCTCAACGCCCTGTCTCAGATCGCGCCCGTCTTCTTCACCACTCAATCCGGTGGTGACTGGCGCGAGACCTTCACCCTCACCGCAGATGCGCTGGGTCTGTCCGACGAGGCTGCGACGAAGCTCGCGGAGTTTGATCAGCATGTCTCCTCCGTAAGCGCCCGCCTGAAGGATGCTGGCTACCTCGACCAGACCTACTCGGTCGTGCGTTGGCAGGGCGACAGCGCCGGCCTCATTCTCAAGGAGCTGCCCGCCGGCCAGGCTCTCACCGCGCTCGGCATGAAGCGCCCCGCCAACCAGGATCGCGACGGTGAGGGGCACTCCGAGCCCGTCTCGCTGGAAAACATCGATCAGATCGACGCCGACTGGATCTTCTTCGGCACGCTGGGTAAGGCCTCCGTGAACAACCCTTCCGCCGGTGGCAACACGGGCGTCGAGGCCTCTGCCGCCGCCCTCGAGGAGGCGAAGAACACCGTTGGTTTCGACTCGCTCGGTGCCGTCAAGGCGGGCCACGTGATCCCGGTCGACGGCTCCCTGTGGACCTCGACCGGCGGCTACCTCCTCATGGATGGAATCGTCTCGTCCATCGAGGCGCAGTTCGTCCCGGCCTCGTGACGGGGGCAGCGACGCACTACCTGGAACGCGCCTGAGATGAGACCACGCCGCTTTGCCAGCGTCGTTGCCGCCTGTGCGGTGGCGACGCTGGTCCTCGTCGCTGTGATCGTCGCGTCCCTCGCCCTGGGGTCGCGCCAGATAGGCGCCGATGCGGTGTGGGACGCTCTGGTCCATGGCGGCAGCTCGCAGGACGCGCAGGTTGTCCTCGCGCTGCGCGTTCCTCGCACGCTCGCCGCCCTCATGATCGGCGGTGCGCTCGGGCTTGCCGGCTCGATTATGCAGGCGATGACGCGCAATCCGCTGGCCGATCCCGGGGTCCTGGGCATTAACGCCGGCGCTGCCTTCGTCGTCGTGTCGGCCACCGCAGTGGTCGGCGTGTCGACGCGCGCCATGACGATCGGTGCGGCGCTGGTGGGGGCAGGTATCGCCTCGGGTCTCGTTATCGTCCTGTCTGGGCGCGGCGGGGCCGGATCGCATGGTCGCCTCGCCCTGGCCGGTATCGCGGTGTCCGCCGCGCTTTCCTCCCTCACGCAGGCCGTACTCGCCTCCAATCAGAATGCGTTCAACGAGTTCCGCTACTGGGCGTCCGGTTCGCTCGAGGGCGTGGACGTGGCGACCCTGGTGTGGGGCGGCATTGTCATCGCCTGTGGGGTCGTCGTGGGGGCAGCCCTGACGTCGGCCCTCGGAGTGCTCACCCTCGGAGACGAGGCCGCCTCGGGTCTTGGGGTGCGAGTGGGCCTCGTGCGAGGTTTGGGGACTGTTGCCGTCGCGTCCCTCGCGGGCGGGGCGACGGCGATCGGCGGTCCCCTGACCTTCGTCGGGTTGGCCGTTCCTTTGCTCGTGCGCCGGGCGGTGGGCGCTCGACAGGGGCCGATCGCTGCGTGGTCCGTGGTGGTCGGAGCGGTGTGGGTGACGGCCGCTGACGTTGCGTCCCGCCTCGTGCTGGCCCCGCAGGAGGTGCCCGTCGGAGTTGTCGTCGCGCTCATCGGCGCGCCGTTCTTCATCCTCGGCGCGCGCGGAAGGGGAGTGTCGTGAACTGCGAGCGGGATCGGTACGTGCGCGTGGCACTGGGGCGCGTGTCTGTGCGCGTTCACAGGCGCAGCGCCGTTGTCGTGCTCGGGGCCCTCGTCGTGCTCGTTGCCCTGTGCGTCTTGTCGCTGACGTTGGGGGACTACGGGCTCAGCGCCGCGGATTCGTTTCGGCGCCTGATGGGTGATGGTGGTCCGTCGGATGATTTCCTCGGCGTCTACTTCGTGCGATCTGTTCGCCTGCCGCGCATGGTCGCAGCCGTGTGTGTTGGGTGTGCGTTGGGGATCGCCGGTGCGGTCTTTCAGACGATTTCGGGTAACCCGCTGGGTAGCCCCGACATCGTTGGCCTGTCGACGGGGTCGGCGACGGGGGCTCTCGTCGCGATTATCGTTCTGGGTTCGAGTCCTGCCGTCACGGGGGTTGGAGCCCTCGTGGGTGGGCTGGCCTCGGGTGTTGTCATTGTGGCGTGCGCAGGCGGCGTGCGGGTCACGGGGATGCGCGTGGTGTTGGTCGGTATCGGGTGCTCGGCGGCTCTGAGGGCCGTGAACTCGCTCCTCATTGTGAAGGCACCTCTGGAGGCTGCCCAGCGGGCGCAGCTGTGGAGCGCGGGTTCCCTCGCGGGGGTCACGATGGCTCGGGTGCTTCCCCTCGTGGTCGTCCTCCTGGTCGCGGCGTGCGTCCTTGTGTGGGCGTCGGTGCCGTTGGGGCTCGTGGCGATGGGCGATGATGTCGCGGCAGGGTTGGGGGTGCGGGTTCGTGTCGTTCGTATTGTCGCGATTGTCGTGGCGATAGTGCTGGTCTGCGCGGCGACTGCCGTTGCCGGTCCGGTGTCTTTTGTCGCCCTGTCTGCTCCCCATGTCGCTCGGCGTGTGAGCCGTAGCGGGGGAGTGGGCCTCGCGGCGTCGGCTGGCGTGGGCGGCCTCATCGTGTTGGCATCCGACGTGGTCGCGCAGCGTATCGTGGCGCCGCATGAGCTGCCGGTCGGCGTGGTGACGGGCGTCGTGGGCGGTATCTATCTGTTGGCTCTGTTGGTTCGTGAGGTGAGGTGACGTGTTGGACGCCAGGGATGATGCGCGGGGGTTGCGCGCGCGTTCGGTGACGGTGGGGTACGGGAAGGATGCTCCCATTTTGGAGGATCTGTCTCTCGACGTTCTCGAGGGGCAGCTGACGGTGATTGTTGGTCCGAATGCCTGCGGTAAGTCAACGCTGTTGCGTTCCCTGGCGCGAGTGCTGGGCGTGCGCTCGGGTGTGGTCGAATTGGATGGTCGGGCCCTGACGACGATGAACCAGAAGGAGCTGGCTCGTCGACTCGGGCTGCTCGCGCAGTCTTCCACCGCTCCCGCGGATATCCTCGTGGAGGACTTGGTTGCGCGCGGGCGCTATCCTCATCAGTCGTTGCTTCGTCAGTGGAGCGCTGAGGATGACGAGGCCGTGGCGTGGGCCATGCGTCAGGCGGGCGTTGAGACCCTGGCTCGGCGGCGCGTCGGGGAGCTCTCGGGCGGGCAGCGTCAGCGAGTGTGGATCGCGATGGTGCTTGCGCAGTCGACGGACATCGTGTTGTTGGACGAGCCGACAACCTATCTGGATCTGAATCATCAGCTCGAGGTGTTGCGCCTCGCGCGGCGCTTGCAGGCCGACGGCAGGACGATTGTCGCCGTGCTGCACGATCTGCACCTAGCGTTTCGCTATGCGACCCACCTTGTGTGCATGAAGGAGGGGCGGATCGTGGCGCAGGGGGCGCCGAGTGACATCGTGACTCCCGCCCTCATCGAGGAGGTATTCGACGTGCCGTGCGTGATCGTCGAGGATCCGCAGACGGGTTCGCCGCTCGTCGTGCCACGCCCCTAGGTGTTGAGCAAGTGAACTCGCAATCTCAAATGCTGACCAGCGGGTTATCTGACAGCATGATTGTCCGATAATATAACTCACAATAAATGGTGTGAGGGGCTATTTTTCCTCGGAAAATCGCCTATTGAGCCTATGGTCCAGTAATTTGCTTGTTGCTCGCAATTGCGTCGGGGGCGCGAGATAATACTATTGACCATGTAACCGGTAGTTACTCGGACACTGACATTAACGTTCTGCCCAGAACTGCAAGGATTGGTTGAGATTATCTCGAGGAAAAGGAAGACATCAGGCATGACGACACGGTCGCTCACGCGGAGCAGGGGATTGCACATGTCCCTGCTCGGCTTGACCGCCTCTGCGTCCATCGTCGCAGGCGTGTTTGTCGCCGCCACACCCGCCTATAGTGACGACGGTGTGCCGGATGTGTCGGCGTCCTGCCTCGTGGCAACCGAAGAAGATGCGACCGTGCACGTCTCCTCTATCCTCCATGCGGGTGAGCCCGTTCATGCCGAGGGCAGTGGGTGGGGTCCGAGCACGGGCACCACGCGCGGCTTTGTGATCGTCACCCTCGATGATGGCAAGGAACGACGCCCCGCCGATACTAATCTTCCCGACTGGGTGCCGGCCGCCGTTGCACGCGATCGGAGTGCCTGGGCGGTTATCGAGGTCGGCGGCGATGGCTCCTTCTCGGCGGACATCGCTGTTCCCTCCACCTGGGAGGTTGGTTCCAGTCATCAGATCGCGATCGGCGACGGCGTGACGGGCACCTACGTGACGGTGAACGTGACGGTTGTCGATGCGCAGGTCGCGGTTCGTTCTTGTTCTGTTGCCGTCGATGATCCGACCCCCGTCGATCCGGACCACAGGGGCGACGCCGCCGAGCCCGGTGGCGATGTGACTGCTCCCAGTGACGTCGACTCATCCACGTCGACCGTGATGCCGCCGGCGGTTCCTGCCGACGAGCAAGCGGAGCCCGTCACTAACTCGCAGGTGGTCCTCACGCAGGCGGCGGATGGCGAGTCGGACGATGCGCAGCGCCGCGCGAGCGAGGCCTCGTCCCCGTCGCCATCGGCTTCTTCGAGCGCTTCCCCCGCCCGTGGATCCTCCTCTGGCGGTGCCGGTGCGCCCGCAGATTCGTCCGACCCGACCCCACAAGCCTCCGCCTCTACCGAACAGCAGAGCGTCTCCGCCTCACAGATTGGACCCAAAGCGCACACCGAGCAGCAGGCGAACGACCAGGCCGCCCGTGAGGAAGAGGGGCGCCTGAACGGATGGATCCTCGCTGGTGGCGCTCTGTTGGCCCTCCTCGGTGCCGTCGTTACGGTCAGTATTGTGCGTCGCCCGCACGCGGGGGCTCACTAGGAACAGTCGCGGGCCGTCTCATGCCAATGAGATCACGATTAACCGGTTGGTGTGCGTTGGAATTTAGCAATCAGTCGTCACACCTGTTACTCTGGTTTCTAGATAATAGCTGCTGAGTATTTAGTCACTAAGGAGAACCATTATGCAGCACGGACGGGCTAGGACTGCCCTCTCCGCGCGGGGGCTCGCGGGCCGCAGTCGGGCGATGAGCGTCCTGATGGCCCTGTGCCTCTTTGCCGCGATCGCGCTCGCCATTCCTGGTTTCACCGCGCGTGCAGACAGCAATGATGGTCCCTACTCCATCCCCAACACGTCCTTTATCGTCAGCCTCGAAAACGCCTTTGACTTCGAGGCGCAGTACGGTAAGACGGGTTACTGGGGCGTCATTCTCGATAATGGCCGCGTGACTCCCACGTCGGCCCCGACCTTCGAGCGCAACGGTGAGATCGTGGCCCCTACCGCCGACGATCTGTGGAAGGCTGCCCCGCTCAACAGCTACTCGATGATCGTTCCCGTGCCCAACGGCACCAACAACATCGAGGGCATCACGTGGGAACCTGGCACGTCGCATTGGGTCACTATCGTCACTTACAAGGACGATAAGACGCTCGCGACCACCTCGAGCTACTCGGTGCAGGTCTTCAAGCCCTACAACCCCGGCGACACCGACCCTGTCGATCCCGCCCCGGAGCCGACGACCGATCCCGCCCCGGAGCCTGCACCCGAGCCGACGACCGATCCTGCCCCGGAGCCTGCACCCGAGCCGACGACCGATCCCACCCCGGAACCCGCCCCCGAGCCGACGACCGATCCCGCACCCGAGCCGACGGCGCCACCGACCGTTGCTCCTGTGCCACAGCCCGACGATCCGGAGCTGCCCGTCGTCCAGCCGACCCAGACTCCTTCTGTGAGCCCGACGCCCAGTCCCTCCGCTTCCTCCTCTCCCGCCGCTCACTCGAGCCAGCCCTCCGACACGCCCGTGTCGCCCGTGACCGATGAGTCGCAGCTGACCGACGCCAACAAGGGTGGCGTGAGCGCCGCCTTCACCGGTGGACAGCTCACGATCAACGTTCCTTCTGACAAGGCCGTTGCTGGCGAGTGGGTGAGCGCCAACATCATGCAGACGGGCGAGGCGCGTTGGCTTCAGGTTGAGCCCTCGAACCAGGTGACCATGGATGTCACCGGCCTGCCGATGGGCGACTACAAGGTCGTCGTCGCGAACCGCTCGCACCAGCTGGTTGGCTGGGCCGAGTTCAAGGTCGCCTCGACGGTCGCCGCCGCGAGCCCCGGCACCGCGGTGGATGGCTCCGGCTCCGTGAAGCTCCACGCTGAGGTCCTGTCCTCTTCGAACTCGGGCGACGAGTCCGAGGGCCTGAACGGATACCTGCTGGGTGCCGGCGCGTGCATGCTGATCCTTGGAGGCCTCGTCGTCCTCCAGGTTCTGTCCGGTCCGAAGATCGGGTCCTCCTCGCAGGGAGTCACCCTGACGTAGGCTAGGTTTCATGGATCTGTTTGATTCTGAATCATTCGACGAGCTGGGCGTGCCCGCGTTTACCGCGGACGCGCCCCTCGCCGTTCGTATGCGGCCTACCAGGTTGGAAGAGGTCGTCGGCCAGTCACACCTCCTGGGGGAGGGCGCCCCGCTGCGACGCTTGCTCTCCGCGGAGTCGAGCGGCGGGGTCGCCGTCTCCTCGGTCGTCCTGTGGGGGCCTCCCGGTACCGGAAAGACGACGCTCGCGTATCTGATCGCCCGCGCCTCGGGTCGGCGTTTCGTCGAGTTGTCCGCCGTGTCATCGGGTGTGGGGGACGTGCGTCGTGTCGTGGACGCGGCGCGTCGGACCCTGGCGAGCAGTGGCGAGGAGACGATTCTTTTTGTCGACGAGGTTCACAGATTCTCCAAGTCGCAGCAGGATTCGCTCCTTCCTGCGGTCGAGAACCGGTGGGTTGTTCTCGTCGCTGCCACGACGGAGAACCCGTCGTTCTCCGTGATCGCGCCCCTGCTTTCGCGCTCGCTCCTGCTGACGTTGCGTCCTCTGGATTCCAATGTGCTGGAGGGCTTGGTCCGGCGTGCCGCCACTGATGAGCGCGGTCTCGCCGGTCGGTTTTCCATTACCGACGAGGCCGTGGCGGGCCTCGTGCGCCTGGCGGGCTCGGACGCGCGTAAGTCGCTGACGCTTCTCGAAGCCGCGGCGGGCGTGGCCAGCGATGACGGCTCCGGTGAGATTACGGTGGCCAGCGTGGAGGCAGCTGCGAATCAGGCGCTCGTTCGGTGGGGCCGCGACCAGCACTACGACGTGGCGAGCGCTTTCATCAAGTCGATGCGCGGCTCGGATGTCGACGCCTCCCTGCACTACCTGGCGCGCATGATCGAGGCCGGAGAGGATCCGCGCTTCATCGCGCGGCGCATCATGATCGCCGCCTCGGAGGAGATCGGCATGGCCGCGCCAGAGGTGCTCACGACATGCGTCAGTGTCGCCCAGGGAGTCGCCCTCATCGGCATGCCGGAAGCGCGCCTCCTCCTCGCCCAAGCGGTTGTTGCGGTCGCGACTGCCCCGAAGTCCAACGCCACGTACCTGGCGATCGATCGTGCTCTCGCGGACGTGAGAGCCGGGCGCGGGGGAGCGGTTCCCCCCCACCTGCGCGATGCCCACTACTCCGGGGCCTCCTCGCTCGGGCACGGCGACGGGTACCTCTACGCCCACGATCATCCCCATCACGTCGCCGCCCAGCAGTACTTGCCCGACGACCTGGAGGGTACCCGCTACTACGAGCCGACCGAGAACGGGCATGAGGCGATGCTCACGAAGAGGCTTGGCGTCATTCGCAATCTGCTGAAAAGACGCTAGTATGGAACAGTTGTCCGCTTGCGCGGGCACCTGGGGCCTTAGCCGACGGATCCTCACCGGTCCTGGAGTTGGCCCCATGTCGGGCGAACGTCCCGACATGACATGAGAAACAGGAAAGAAGAATCATGGCAACGAATCGTTCCCGTAAGCAGGTCCGCGAGTCCCGCGCTCTCGGCCTCGCGCTGACCCCCAAGGCCGTCCGCTACTTCGAGAAGCGCCCCTACGGCCCCGGCGAGCACGGCCGCACCCGCCGTCGCCAGGACTCCGACTACGCCGTTCGTCTGAAGGAGAAGCAGCGTCTGCGCGCCCAGTATGGCATCCGTGAGTCGCAGCTGCGTCGCGCCTTCGAAGAGGCCCGCCGCACCGCCGGCCTGACCGGTGAGAACCTGGTCGAGCTGCTCGAGATGCGCCTGGACGCCCTGGTCCTGCGCGCCGGCTTCGCCCGCACCATCCAGCAGGCCCGTCAGGTGGTCGTCCACCGTCACATCCTCGTCGACGGCAAGATCGTGGACCGCCCCTCCTTCCGCGTCAAGCCCGGCCAGACCATCCAGGTCAAGCCCAAGTCGCAGACCACGGTCCCCTTCGAGATTGCCGCTGAGGGCATTCACCGCGATGTGCTGCCCGCCGTCCCCGAGTACCTGGACGTTGAGCTCTCCCGCCTGAAGGCGACCCTGGTGCGTCGCCCGAAGCGCGCCGAGGTCCCCGTGACCGTTGACGTGCAGATGGTCGTCGAGCACTACTCGCGCTGACCTTTGTTATCACCGCGCCCCCCAAGCACGTGCTTGGGGGGCGCGGTTGTATGTGTATCCCACAGCGCGCGTAAGCGTGCCGATGTGCCGTCATGGGTGGGGACCGACTAACATAAGGCACTATGCGTACTTCTGAAATCCGCACCCGTTGGCTCGACTACTTTGAGAAGCAGGGCCACGAGGTGTGTCCCTCCGTCTCACTGGTCTCTCCGGAGCCCTCGATCCTCTTCACGATCGCCGGCATGGTTCCGTTCATTCCCTACATCATGGGCGTCGAGCCTGCTCCGTGGCCGAGGGCCACGTCGGTGCAGAAGTGCATTCGTACCAACGACATTGACAACGTTGGTAAGACGACCCGTCACGGCACGTTCTTCCAGATGAACGGTAACTTCTCCTTCGGTGACTACTTCAAGGAAGGCGCCATCAATTTCGCGTGGGACCTGCTGACCGGTTCGCGCGAGGAAGGCAAGTACGGCCTCGACGGTGATCGTTTCTGGGTGACGATTTGGGACCAGGACGAGGAGGCTCTGAACGTCCTGACGAAGCAGATCGGCATGGATCCCAAGCACATCGTGCGTCTGCCGCGCGTTGAGAACTTCTGGGACACGGGTCAGCCCGGCCCGGCCGGCCCCTGCGCCGAGTGGCACTACGACCGCGGCCCCTCCTACGGTCCCGAGGCCGTGGGTGGCACTGTGGACCCGGGTGGCGACCGCTACCTCGAGGTGTGGAACCTGGTGTTTGACCAGTTCATGCGTGGCGAGGGAACCGGCAAGGACTACCCGTTGCTGGGGGAACTCGATAAGAAGGCGATCGATACCGGTGCCGGCCTCGAGCGCCTCGCGTTCGTCATGCAGGATAAGCCGAACATGTACGAGATCGACGAGGTCTTCCCCGTCATCGATGCCGCGATGCAGATGAGCGGCAAGCGCTACGGCCTGGGGGCCGCGGGTCCCGAGGCCGGCGCGGCCTACGACGATGACGTGCGCATGCGCGTGGTCGCCGACCACGTTCGTTCCTCCCTCATGCTCATCGGTGACGGCGTGCGTCCGGGCAACGACGGCCGCGGCTACGTGCTGCGTCGCCTGATCCGCCGCGCCGTTCGTTCGATGCGTCTGCTGGGTGTCGACGAAGCGACGATGCCGACGCTGCTGACGGCGTCGAAGGACGCGATGAAGGCCTCCTACCCCGAGCTGGAGACGAACTGGAAGACGATTTCCGAGGTCGCTTACGCGGAGGAGGATGCTTTCCGTCGCACGCTGAGCGCCGGAACAACGATCCTGGACGTGGCCGTGGCGAGCGCGAAGGAATCGGCGGGCGCGCCCTTGATTTCGGGTAAGTCGGCATTCTTGCTGCACGACACCTATGGTTTCCCGATTGATCTGACCCTCGAGATGGCCGCCGAGCAGGGCGTGTCCGTCGACGAGGAGGGCTTCCGCGCGCTCATGGCCGAGCAGAAGGAACGCGCGCGCGCCGACGCGCGCTCGAAGAAGACCGGACATACCGACGTGCGCGTCTTCCACGACATCGAAAAGGAGATGGGCGGCGGTTCGACGTTCCTCGGCTACACCCAGGAGTCTGCGCCTGCCCGCGTCCAGGCGATCCTCGTGGACGGACAGCCGGTGCCGGTGGCGCAAGCTCCCGCCGCTATTGACATTGTCCTCGATCAGACGCCCTTCTATGCGGAGATGGGCGGCCAGCTGGCCGACCACGGAACGATTCGGTTGCCCGGCGGCGACACGGTGATCGACGTGACCGACGTTCAGGCTCCGATCCGTGGACTGACTGTCCACCGTGGTCACTTGCGCCAGGGTGGCATTGCTCTGGGTGATTCGGTGATCGCCGAGATTGACTCCGAGCGTCGCCTGGCGATCGCTCGTGCGCACACGGCGACCCACATGGTCTACGCGGGACTGCGCAACGTCGTGTCCGAGCACGCGGACCAGGCAGGGTCGGAGAACTCGCCCTCGCGTCTGCGCTTCGACTTCCGTCACAACAGCGCGCTCGCCGGTTCTCAGCTCAGCGACATCGAGGAGCTGGTGAACGAGAAGCTGGCCGAGGACCTGCCCGTGACCACCGAGGTCATGAGCATCGACAAGGCGAAGGAAATGGGCGCGATCGCTCTCTTCGGAGAGAAGTATGGCTCCGAGGTACGCGTCGTGACGATCGGCGACGGCTTCGACCGCGAGCTCTGCGGCGGCACCCACGTACCGACGACGGGCCACATCGGCCGCGTGACGGTGCTCGGCGAGGGCTCGGTGGCCTCCGGCGTGCGCCGCATCGAGGCCCTGGTCGGTACCGGCGCCTACGAGTTCCAGGCGAAGGAACACGCTCTCGTCTCTCAGCTGTCCCAGCTCGTGGGCGGCCGCGTGGATGAGCTGCCCGAGCGCATCGAGTCGTTGCTCGCCAAGCTGCGCGAATCCGAGAAGAAGCTGGAGAAGATTCAGGCCGAACAGGCAAAGCGTCGGGGCGCCGACCTGGCCGCATCCGCTGAGCGCATCGGGGCGGTCGACCTCGTGGCAGCCGCGGTCGACGGTGTCCCGACGAAGGAGCTGCGCGGTCTGGTCCAGGACGTTGCGGCGCGTCTGGGGCACGAGCGCGGTGCGGTCGTCGCCCTGGCCGGTGCTGAGGGCGGCAAGGTTGCTCTGGTGGTTGCCACCAACGAGCGTGCGCGCGAGCTGACGCTCGACGCGGGCGCGCTCTTGCGCGCGGGACTCGCGCATGTCGATGGTCGCGGTGGCGGCAAGGCCGACATTGCCCAGGGTGGCGGTACCAAGCCCGAGGGTATTGCGGCCGGCCTCGCAGCGATCCGTTCGCAGATCGAGTCGCTGTGAGCCTGCGCAGGGGAATCCGCATCGGCGTGGACGTCGGCACCGTGCGTGTCGGCGTCAGTCGATGCGACCCCGACGGCATCCTCACGATGCCCGTCGTGACCCTCACGCGCGCCCCCGACTCGTCGGACCTCGATCAGCTCGCGGAGATCGTCGCCCAGCACGAGGCCATCGAGGTGATCGTGGGGCTGCCGCGGCACTTGCGCGGCGGGGAAGGCATCTCCGCTAAGGGCGCCCGCAAGTACGCGCGTCGCCTCAAGAAGCTCGTTGGGGGCGTGCGCGTTGCGATGGTCGACGAGCGGCTCACCTCCAACCAGGCGCACGAGCGTCTGCGCGCATCCGGTATTCCGGAGCGTGAGCACCGTAGCGTCATTGATCAGGTTGCGGCGCAGATTATCTTGGAACAGGCCCTGGAGCTCGAGCGCATGAGCGGTCGCGCGCCCGGGGAGGAGATCGTCCTCGAGAATAGCGAAGGAGCGAACCAATGAGTACGCCCCCCACGTATCCCTTCCGCTCGCGCCGAGAGATCCACTCCGGCCAGCCCAAGGTCTACTCCGACGCTCCCAACGAGGACGTGACCCCTACGCCATCGGATCCGACGCCCACCCCGGTGCGCGGAACCGCCTCGCCCGCCCACGCCTCGCACGATGCGAGTGACGCGCGCCTGTCCCGCCAGAGCACGCCCGCCGTCTCCCAGGCCGACCCCACGCCCACCCCGATTCAGGGCGTGTCTGCTGTGACGCCCGCGCGTTCATCGCTGAGCGAGTCCGAGCCGCGGGGCGAGCACCCCGCGTGGAAGCCGACCGACGCTGCCTCGGAGACGACCGGCATGCGCTCTCGGCGGATCGCCAGCGAACGCCGCGCCGCCCGCAAGCGTAAGCGCCGCCGCCGTATTCGCTCCTTCTTCGTGATCGTTCTCGTGCTCGGCCTCGTGGGCGGCGCGAGCTACTTTGCCTACTCTCAACTGATGAATTCCTCGACCGTTGCCTCCGACGATTACCCGGGCCCCGGCACGACCGACATCCTGGTGACGATCGACGACCAGGCGACCGGACGCGAGATCGGCCAGAAGCTCTACGAAGCAGGCGTCGTCCGCTCCGTGGGAGCCTTCGTGCGTCAGTACGAGAAGAACAGCGCGGCACGCAGCATTAATCCGGGCACCTATCGTTTCAAGCTGCAGATGAGCGCCGCGGATGCGCTCGCCGTCCTGCTCGATCCGAAGAATCGCGTCGACTCGACGGTGACGGTCCTGGCGGGCGAACGCATGTCGGTGATCAAGAAGCGCATCGTCGAAGTCATGGACGTCTCCGATGCCGAGGTCGAACAGGCCTTTGCGAACACCGCGGCCATCGGTCTGCCCGCCGAGGCCGGCGGCAACGTCGAGGGCTGGCTGCACATCGGCGAATATAAGGTCGAGGAGGATGACACGCCGACGAGCGTCGTCGCCCGTATGGTTGCGGCCACCGTCGAAGAACTGGACAAGCTGGGTGTGCCCGCCGCGGACCGCGAAACCGTCCTCATCAAGGCCTCGATCGTCGAGGGCGAGATGGGCACGAACTCGAAGTACATGCCGATGGTTGCCCGAGTCATCGACAATCGACTGGCCGACACCGAGGGCGAGACGAAGGGCGTGCTCGGCATGGACTCGACGACGCTCTACGGCGTCGGCAAGGAGGGCGGCCTGCCCACCCAGGCCGACCTGGACGCCGATAACCCCTACAACACGCGCCTGCACGCGGGCCTGCCTCCCACGCCGATCAACCAGCCCAGCCTGGAGGCCATCAAGGCCGTCCTCAAACCGGCCGACGGCGACTGGCTCTATTTCGTGACGGTCGACCTGAACACGGGCGACACTCTCTTCGCGTCCAACGCGGCCGATCACGAGAAGAACAAGGAGAAGCTGGTCGAGTACTGCAAGACCCACACCGACCAGTGCAGCCCCCAGTCATGACGGCATGGGCTGGGGTCATCGGTTCTCCGATCTCGCACTCCCTCTCCCCGGTGATCCACCGAGCGGCCTGGGGCCAGCTCGGGATTGACGGCTGGGAGTACCGGCGCTGCGAGGTGGACGAGGCGACCCTGCCCGCCTTCGTCGCGGGCCTCGATGACTCCTTCCGTGGCCTGTCGGTGACGATGCCCTGCAAGCAGGCGGTCATGGGGTTGCTCGACGCCATCGACCCGCTGGCCAGCGCGGTCGGAGCCATCAACACGGTCGTTCCTTCCGCCGGGGTGCTCGCGGGATTCAACACGGACGTGGCCGGCATCGCCTCGGCGATCAGGCGCGCCTGTGACCAGGCGGGGGTGCCGCTTCCGACGAGTGCCCTGGTCCTGGGGGCCCGCGCGACGGCCTCGTCTGCGTTGGCAGCCCTGGGTGAACTCGGTATCACGACGACCACGGTTGCGGCTCGGCGTTTCGGCGGACCTGGCTCGGTGATCGCTGCGGCGTCCCGCCTCGGTGTCGGCGTCGAGCAGGTGATGTGGTCGGATATGCGCGCGGTTACCGCCGCGGCGACTGCCTGCGACGTCCTCATCTCGACCCTGCCAGCCACGGTCGCGGACCCGCTTGCTGCCGTCCTTGCTCCCCGTGAGGATCAGATTCTGCTCGATGTCATTTACTCGCCGCGTGATACTGCCCTGCGAGCCGCCTTTGAACGTGGGGGTGCAGTTGTTGCTGAGGGGACAGACATGCTGGTCTACCAGGGGGCCGCTCAGGTTCAGCTGATGACTGGACGCAGCCCCGACCCGTCCCTCATGCGCGCCGCCCTGGAGGACGAGCTCGCGCGGCGCGAGCGCGCGAGCGGGGGAGAGGGGCATCCGTGATCGCCGAGTGGCTCTCGCTTCGCATCAGCTCCGACCTGTCTCTCGTCTCGGGCTTTCTCACGTGGATCATTATTCTGGGATGGCTGTGGCACTCCGGGTGGAGGGTGCAGCGCCGATACTTCATCGAGGTGACCCAAAAGCCTCTGTCGCGTAACGCGATCGTGTGGGTGGCGGGCATCGTCGGTGCTATCTTCTTCGTCGCCGCGCAGATGCGACCCGGCATGCCGGCGGTGATGACGGTTGCCATGATCGGCGCCCTCAGCGCTTACGTGGACGCGCGCACGCACCGGCTCCCCAACATGTACACGGTGGTCATGGGGATCGGCGTTATCGTCGGTGCCCTCATCGGGTGCCTGATTTCCCCGATGTGGTCTGGGCGACTCATTGGCTTCGCCGTGGGCGCGCTCATCTGGCTCGTCCCCGTCGCGATCCTGAACCGTCTGCCCGGAGGAATGGGTGGGGGTGACGTGAAGCTCGCCCCCGTGCTCGGGGCCATGGTGGGCTTAGTCGGGCTGCACGTCGCCGTCTTCGCGCTCGCCCTGTCCTTCATATCCGCGGGTTTGGCCGCCCTGTGGAAGATCGTCGTGGGCTCCGCCGGCACAAAGTCGCGGGTCGCCATGGGCCCGTGGATGATCGGCTCCGCCCTCGTGGGTGCGATCGCCTGGGGTGTCGTGCCCGACTGGCTATAGGCCGGTGTCACGCGCCTCATCGTGGACCCGTCGGGCCCAAGGCCGCTTGTGATGGGACAATGACACGGTGAGTATTACGACGCCTTCGCATCCGTCCGAGCCTGTCAGCCTCGAATGGGGTCAGACTTGGCCCCCTCGTGACGTCTTCTCGTCGCTCGCCACGTCGAGGCGCGTAATTCCCGTCGTGCGTCGCGTCCTCGCCGATGAGCTCAGCGCCGTTGGCGTCTACCGTCAGCTCGCCCACGGCGACTACGGCAGTTTCATTCTCGAATCCGCCGAGCACGGGGGTTCTTGGGGCCGCTGGTCCTTCGTGGGAGCGTCCAGCGCCGGCGCCATCGTGGCACGCGACGGCCACGCGCAGTGGGTGGGTGCACACCCGGAGGGTGCCGTCGTGGAGGGGACGTTCCTGGAGGTCGTGCACTCCGCGCTCGAGCAGTTGGCGGCGTCGCCTATTGAGGGGCTGCCCCCGCTGACGGGCGCCCTCGTCGGGTCGCTGGGATGGGGCATCATTCCAGAATGGGAGCCGACCCTGGCGGCAACCGCACCCAAGGAGTCCGACCTCCCCGACGCGACGCTCGTGCTTGCCACGGAGGTCGCCGCGATCGATCACGCGACGGGGTCGGTGTACCTGATGGCCATCGCGTGGAACCTCAATGGCTCTGATGAGGGCGTCGATGGCGCCTACGACCGCGCGATCCAGCGGCTCGACGCCATGACGAGCCAGCTGGCCTCGCCCATCGCCCCGGCGGTGCTTGGGGTGAGCGGCCAGGAACCCCCGGTCGTCCGTCAGCGCACGCGCCGCACCGACTTCGAGTCTTCCGTCAACGCCGCTAAGCGCGCGATCACGGACGGGGATGCCTTCCAGATCGTCCTGTCTCAGCGCCTCGACGTGTCGACCGAGGCCAGCGGCGTGGACGTGTACCGCGTCCTGCGCACGGTCAACCCCTCGCCCTACATGTACTACCTGGATCTGCCCGACGAGCGCGGTGGTCACTTCGAGGTCGTGGGTTCCTCCCCGGAGACGCTCGTCAAGGCGCAGGGCCGTCGCGTGTGGACGTACCCGATCGCGGGCTCGCGTCCCCGCGGCGCCGACTCGGCTCAGGACCACCGCCTGGCTGCGGAGCTGCTGGAAGATCCCAAGGAGCTCTCCGAGCACGTGATGCTCGTCGACCTGGCGCGCAACGACCTGTCGAAGGTCTGCGATCCCGCCTCGGTCGAGGTGTCCACGCTCATGGAGCTCAAGCGTTTCTCTCACATCCAGCATATTTCGTCGACCGTGACGGGGGTCCTGCGACCGGATGCGGATGCCCTCGATGCTCTGGTTGCGACCTTCCCGGCGGGTACCCTCTCGGGTGCGCCCAAGCCTCGTGCTATCCAGTTGATCGACGACTTCGAGCCGGCCGCCCGCGGCGTGTACGGTGGCGTCGTCGGCTACTTCGACCTGTCGGGTGACGCCGATCTGGCGATCGCCATCCGCACGGCCTCCCTCAGGGACTCCGTGGCCTCGGTTCAGGCCGGTGCCGGTGTGGTCGCGGACTCGGTGCCCGAGCTGGAGTACGAGGAGTCCCGCAATAAGGCCGCCGCCGCGGTCGAGTCCGTCGTGCGCGCCTCGACGTTGGCCCCGCTGTCGTGAGACGCGCGGCCGGATGCTTCGCCCGGGCGTCCCTTTTATTCGCTAGCCTTGATGGCGTCCAACTGTTTCTCGGTGAAAGGGGAGCGTCGTGAGCGTTCTCGATGACATTATCGTGGGGGTCCTGGAGGACCTGAAAGAGCGCGAGGGTCGCGTTCCTCTGAACCGTGTCAAGGAGATGGAACAGAGCGTTCCCGAGGCGAAGGATGCGCTGGGTGCCCTGCGCAATCGCGACGGTGCCGTCAAGATCATTTCGGAGGTGAAGCGGTCTTCCCCCTCGAAGGGAGCACTCGCGCGGATCCCTGATCCTGCCGCCCTGGCGTCCGTCTACGAGGCAGGGGGTGCCTCCGTGGTGTCGGTACTGACCGAGCAGCGTCGCTTCCACGGGTCGCTCGCGGATCTCGACGCGGTGCGCGCGGCGGTCGACATCCCGATCCTGCGCAAGGATTTCATCGTGACGCCCTACCAGATTCACGAGGCGCGTGCTCACGGCGCGGATCTCGTCCTGCTGATCGTGGCTGCCCTGGAACAAAACGCGCTGGTGTCGCTCCTGGAGCGCACGCGTTCGCTGGGAATGGAGGCCCTCGTCGAGACGCATTCGCGCTTGGAGGCGCTGCGTGCCCTCGACGCGGGCGCGTCGATCATCGGCGTCAACGCGCGTAATCTGAAGACCCTCGAGGTCGACCGTTCGACGGTTGAGCAGGTCATCGACGTGATCCCGCAGGACGTCGTCGCGGTCGCTGAGTCGGGGGTTGCACAGGCACACGATGTCTTCGAGTACGCCAAGTGGGGAGCGGACGCGGTCCTGGTTGGTGAGGCGCTGGTGACTTCCGGCGATCCTCTCTCGAGCATTCAGGACATGGTCAGCGCCGGTCAGCATCCGGCGCTGCGCACGGATCGTCGGGCCCGCGTCGCCGCGGCCCGCAAGGAAGGACTGTGATGAGCGCTGAGAACTTCGTCCCCGGACCGTATTTCGGTGATTTCGGCGGCCGATTTGTGGCCGAGTCGCTGATGGGCCCCCTCGAAGAGGTTGAGGCGGCGTGGAAGCGCTTGTGGCGCGACAAGTCTTTCCAGGCGCGTCTGCGTGACCTGTTTGCCAACTACGCCGGTCGCCCGTCCCTGCTGACCGAGGCGCCGCGTTTCGCCGCAGATTTGGGCGGCGTGCGTGTCTTCCTCAAGCGCGAGGATCTCAACCACACGGGCTCGCACAAGATCAACAATGTGCTGGGCCAGGCCCTGCTCACGAAGGAATTGGGCAAGACCCGCGTCATCGCCGAGACAGGAGCCGGTCAGCACGGCGTCGCAACCGCAACCGCGGCGGCCCTCCTCGGACTGGATTGCACGATCTATATGGGGCGCGAGGACACGGAGCGTCAGGCCCTCAACGTCGCGCGGATGCAGATGCTCGGCGCCGAGGTGATCGCCGTGACGGCCGGCTCTGCGACGCTCAAGGACGCCATCAACGAGGCCTTCCGCGACTGGGTGACCAACGTCGAGACGACGAACTACATCTTCGGCACGGCGGCTGGCCCGCACCCCTTCCCGGAGCTCGTGCGCGACCTCCAGCGCGTTATCGGCGACGAGGCGCGCGCCCAGCTGCTCGCGACCGAGGGACGACTGCCCGACGTCGTTGTGGCCTGCGTGGGCGGCGGGTCGAACGCGATCGGTTCCTTCACGGCGTTCATCGACGATCCGAGTGTCGAGCTGCTGGGATGCGAGGCGGCTGGCGACGGCTTCGACACGGGGCGTCACGCCGCGTCCATCACGGCCGATCAGGTTGGAGTGCTGCACGGCGCTCGCACGTTCGTCCTGCAGGAGCGTGACGGACAGACGAAGGCCTCGCACTCGATCTCGGCGGGCCTCGACTACCCGGGTGTGGGCCCCGAGCACGCGTGGCTGGCCCGATCGGGGCGGGCCTCGTATATCCCCGTCTCCGACGCTGAGGCCATGGACGCCTTCCTGCACCTGTCACGCACGGAGGGCATCATTCCCGCGATCGAGTCATCGCACGCGCTCGCCGGGGTGCGCGCGTGGGCCCTCGCGAAAGCCGAGGCCGAGGGACCTTTCGCGCCCGGAGACGAGCCCATCGCCATCGTGACAGTGTCGGGGCGCGGCGACAAGGACGTGGACACGGCGTCGCGCTGGTTCGGATACGGCCGCGCGAAGCTACAGGTCATCGACCCGAGCGCCGGCCCCTCGGGCGTGACCGTCCTGGACGAGAACGAGGAGAAGTGACATGACGCGAGCCCCCCATTCCGCTGTCGCCATCGATGCGGCACTCGAGCGCGGCGACGCCGCGCTGATCGCCTACCTGCCCGTCGGTTTTCCGTCGGTCGAGGACTCCGTTCGCGCGGGTAAGGTCCTCGCCGATGCCGGAGTCGACGTCATCGAGCTGGGATTTCCCTACTCCGACCCGGGCATGGACGGCCCCACGATCCAGCGCGCAACCGTCGCCGCGCTTGAGCGTGGCACGCACCTGGAGGATCTCTTCCACGCGGTGGACGAGCTGACCTCGTATGGGATTTCCACGACCTCGATGACCTACTGGAACCCCGTCGAGTGGTGGGGTGTCGAGCGCTTCGCGAAGGACTTCGCCGCCGTCGGTGGCTCGGGCCTCATCACCCCCGACCTGCCGCCCGAGGAGGGCACGCAGTGGGAGGAAGCTTCGGATAAGTACGACCTGGAGCGCATCTACCTGACGGCCCCCTCGTCCCCGGAGCATCGCCTGAAGCTGATCGCCGAGCATTCGAGCGGCTGGGTGTACGCGGCCTCCTCGATGGGTGTCACGGGCGCCCGCGCGGCTGTCGGCGCGCACGTAGCGGACGTCGTTGCACGCACGCGTGCGGCCGGTGCCCAGCGCGTGTGCGTGGGCCTGGGCGTGTCAAACGGTGCCCAGGCGCGAGAGATCGGTGCCTACGCGGACGGCGTCATCGTCGGTTCGGCTCTGGTCAAGACCCTCTTCGAAGACGACGTCGACCGCGGCCTGCGGGCGCTCAGCGAGCTCGCCCGTGAGCTCAAGGCCGGCGTGAGCGGAGCGCGCGCGTGAGCCTCCTCGCTGCTGGCATTCCCTCGCCCTCCCAGGGCGTGTGGTACCTCGGATCGCTCCCGCTGCGCGCCTACGGCATCATCATCGCCGTCGGCATGATCGTCGGCGTGTGGTGGACCTCCCGGCGCTACGCGGCGCGCGGGGGCAACCCCGACACCATCTTCGATGTCGCTCTGTGGGCGATCCCGCTGGGCGTCGTCGGTGCTCGTCTCTACCATGTCGTCACCTCACCCGAGGCCTACTTCGGGCCGGGCGGCGACCCCTGGCTCGCCCTGCAGATCTGGCGCGGCGGCCTGGGGATCTGGGGAGGCGTCGCCTTCGGCGCGCTGGGTGCATTCCTCGCCGTCAAGAGGGCCGGCGTGCGTTTCGGGCCAATCGCGGACTCTCTGGCGCCTGCCCTGCTGGTCGCCCAGGCGATCGGCAGGTGGGGAAACTGGTTTAACCAGGAGTTGTTCGGCGCCCCGACGACTCTGCCGTGGGGGCTTCAGATTGACGCCGCGCACCTGCCCGCGGGCTACCCGGTGGGCACCCTGTTCCATCCCACGTTCCTGTACGAGTGCCTGTGGAACCTGGCTGGCGCTGCGCTCATCGTGGCGCTTGAGCGCCGCCGCCGCTTCGCGGCCGGCCAGCTGTTCGGCATGTACCTGATGGTGTACACCGCGGGACGCGCGTGGATCGAAATGCTGCGTATCGACGACGCACACACGATTGCCGGTGTACGCCTGAACGTGTGGACGTCCCTGGCGGTGTTCCTCCTTGGCGTCGCACTGTTTGTCCTCGCGGGTCGCCTGGGTCGGCCGCGCGAGGTCGCCGGTGACGGGGCGGTGACGGATGACGATGAGCGTGCGGGGGCGAGCCCTGAGGGAAGCGACTCCGATGCTGAGGATGTCATCGACACGCGCGTGAGCGAAGACGAGTCCGCGCAGGAGAGCTCTCTCGAGGAGTTTTAAACCAGCGGCGGGCACGCTAGTGGAGTCGAAGGTCCCATAATTGGTTCATTCATGGGAATGATCACGTTATCTGTGCGGAGCTCCTTAGTGATTCCCGTGTGACTGGACGGTAAACTTGGGTTCATGCGTCGAGCTAAAATTGTCTGCACTATTGGACCTGCTACTGAATCCCCTGAGCAGCTCCAGGCACTGGTGGACGCCGGCATGGATGTCGCGCGTATCAACCGGTCGCATGGAAAGGCTGAGGAACATGAGGCCGTCATTGCGCGCGTGCGAAAGGCGTCTGCGACGTCCGGCCGTGCGATCGCGGTCCTCGTCGACCTCCAGGGCCCCAAGATCCGTCTGGAGACCTTCCAGGATGGCCCCCAGGAGCTGAAGATCGGTGACACCTTCACCATCACCATCCGCGATGTTCCCGGCACGAAGGAGCTCGTCGGTACCACCTTCAAGGGCCTGCCCGGTGACTGCGCGCCCGGCGACCGCCTGCTGATTGACGACGGCAACGTTGCGGTCCGCGTCGTCGAGGTGACCGATACGGACGTCGTGACCCGCGTCGAGGTCCCCGGCGTGGTCTCGGACCACAAGGGCCTGAACCTGCCCGGCGTCGCCGTGTCCGTTCCCGCGCTGTCCGAGAAAGACAAGGAGGACCTGCGCTGGGCGATCGAGCAGGACGCCGACTTCATCGCCCTGTCCTTCGTGCGCTCGGCCCACGACATTAAGGACGTCCACGAGATCATGGACGAGATGGGTAAGCGCATTCCCGTCATCGCCAAGATTGAGAAGCCCCAGGCCGTTGATGCCCTGGAGGAGATTGTCGAGGCCTTTGACGGCATCATGGTTGCCCGTGGCGACCTCGGTGTCGAGATGCCCCTCGAGGCCGTGCCGCTTGTTCAGAAGCGTGCGATCGAGCTGGCTCGTCTTGCCGCTAAGCCCGTCATCGTGGCGACCCAGGTCATGGACTCCATGATCAAGAACCCGCGCCCGACCCGCGCCGAGGCCTCTGACTGTGCGAATGCCATCCTCGATGGCGCCGACGCGGTCATGCTCTCCGGCGAGACCTCGGTGGGTGCCTTCCCCATCGAGACGGTGCGCACGATGGCAGCGATCATCGAGTCCACCGAAGAGAACGGTGGTGAGCGTATCGCGTCCATTCCCAGCTTCTTCGCCGACCGCGCAGGCGTCATCTGCGATGCGGCCGCCCGCATCGCAGAACACATGGACGCCCGCTACCTGGTGACCTTCACCCAGTCGGGCACCTCTGCGCGCCTGCTGTCGCGCATGCGCCGCCCGATCCCGATGCTGGCCTTCACGCCGCTGGAGTCGACGCGCCGTCGCCTGGCCTTGTCCTGGGGCATCCAGACATACCGCGTCCCCGAGGTGCAGCACACGGATGACATGGTCTGGCAGCTTGATCAGGTTGTGCAGTCCTCGCACCTGGCGGAGATCGGCGAGCAGCTCGTCATCGTCGCCGGCATGCCGCCGGGCATCCCCGGTTCCTCGAACATGCTGCGTATCCACGAGGTGGGTGACGAAGCCGATTACTCGATCGGCGGCGCACGCTAAACCGTAGAGGCGCAAACGGTGGGG
>NZ_ALIY01000055.1:0-3465 GCF_000283035.1 Actinomyces sp. ICM58 | reverse complement strand
GGTGGAGGCCTCTGCAGCGGATTGCGGCGCGGCCTCTCCCCTGTCATCGGCGCGCGCCTGTGCGGGCAGCGCGATGAGGGCGAGGGACAGTCCGAGGGTCATCGTGAGGGCGCGCAGGGATGCGCGGCGCGTGCGGGTGGGCGTCGTTGCCATGGGATGCCTTACCGGTGGAGGATAGTTCTCCTACAAGTATATGACGGTGTGCCTCCCTGCGGAAATGTTTGGGGGCCGGGGCTCGATGAGCCCCGGCCCCACCGCATCAGCCTGGGTTCCTCAGTCCTCGGCGCCGAGCGCGTCAGCCTGTTGCGCCTGCATGCGGGCCAGACGCTGGAAGTCGGCGGCGCCGCGCCGAGCGATGTTGCGCATGGGCCGCTCGGGGGACAGTCCCGAGAAGGACGCTCCGAGGGTGATGATGCCGCCGGATTCCATGCCGGGGCCGGGCAGGACGTCGAAGCGGCGCGCCTTTTGAAGGGCGTCGATGACGCTGGTCATGTCGTGGTTTTGGATGGCCGCGGAGATCGTGTAGGAGCCTGGGTTGAGGGCCAGGCGCGGGATATTGACGTCCAGGTGGCCGGTACCGGGCTCGATGGAGGTGGGCACGTAGCAGGCGTCGATGCCGTGCAGGCCCCACACGAAGATCCCTTCGCGGGTGTCGATAGAGACGCCGAAGACGGGGGCCGTGATGCGCTCTTTCGCCCGGTAGTGCAGGCGCAGGCTCACGGCGTCCCCCGTGTTGACCAGCGAGGTGGGCTCACCGGAGGGGCCGAGAAGCTCAATCTTCTCGATCTTGGCCTCGCCGCTGCCGAAGCGCGTCCCCCCGCCCTCGACCTCGACGGCGTGGTGAGCGACGTCGGAGTAGGTGTCGATGACCTCGGCGGCGTTGCCCACGTCGACGAGCTTGCCGTGGTCCAGCCAGGCCGCCTGGTCGCAGAAGGTGCGCATCTGCTCGAGGCCGTGAGAGACGACGACGACCGTGCGACCCTGGTCCTTGAGCTGGGCGAACTTGTCCATGCACTTGTTCTGGAATTCCATGTCGCCCACGGCCAGGACCTCGTCGACGAGGAGGATGTCCGGCTCGACGTGGATGGATACGGAGAAGCCCAAACGCACGTACATGCCGGAGGAGTAGTTCTTCACCGGCTGGTCGATGAAGCGCTCCACGCCGGAGAAGTCGATGATCGCGTCCAGCTTGGAGTCGATCTCCTTCTTGCTCATGCCCAGGATCGCGCCGTTGAGGTAAATGTTCTCGCGGCCCGAGAGCTCGGGGTGGAAGCCGGAGCCAACCTCGAGCATGGCGGCCATGCGACCCGTCGAGGAAATCGTGCCCTTGTCGGGGGTAAGGATCTTCGCAATGCACTTGAGCAGCGTCGACTTGCCGGAACCGTTGTGTCCGAGCAGCCCGAAGGTCTTGCCCTGCGGGATGTCGAAGGAGACGTCGTCGAGGGCCCAGAACTCCTCGAACTGGGCGCGCGAGCGCTGCAGGAACGCACCCTTGAGGGACTGGTTACGATTCTTGTAGATGCGGAAACGCTTGGACACGCCCGCAACGGAGATCGCGTTCGTCATCAGAGTTCCTCCACGATTCGTGCCGAGAAGCGACGGAAGATGAGCGAGCCGAGGCCGAAGATACCGAAGGCCCAGGCGGTGCAGCCCAGCCAGACCTGCCAGGACGGTATCGCGAAGCCGTAGAGCGTGGAGCGGTACGCCTCGAGGAAGAGCTCGGCGGGGTTGAGGCGGAAGATCGTGACGATCGGCAGGGGTTCACCGCCCCACGTCCACCCCTTGGCCGCCAGGTCGGTCTGCACCTTGTTGAGCATCGACAGAGAGAAGACGACGCCGGAGGCGTACATCCAGATCTGGTTGAAAATCTGCCACAGGTGCGAGATATCGCGGAAGTAGACGGAGGCGATGGACAAGATGAGGCCCATGCCGATCACGAAGAGCATGGCAAGGGCCGTGATGGCGATGACCGCTGGGATCATCAACAGCACGCCGGGACCACCCGCGATGCACATGATGAGGATGATGACGCCCAGCTCGAAAGCGAAATCATAGGCCAGAGCGAGAACGGAGGAGTAGATGAGGACCTGGCGCGGGAAGTAGACCTTCGTCAGCAGGCCGGAGTTGCCGACAAGGGAGTCCATGCCTCGCTGGATGCCGCTCGACATGAAGTTCCAGGCGATGACGCCCACGCCGATCCACAGCGCGAAGGAGGACAGCCCCGAGTTCACGCCCTTGTCGGCCTCGCCGCGAAAGACGACGCCGAAGATCAGCGCGTAGACGGCGATTGTCGCCAGGGGGTTGATGAAGGACCACAGGCGCCCCAGCGCGGTGCCCTTGAACTCAGAGGAGATCGAACGCTGCGCCATGCGCACCGTCAGGTCGATGACCCGTTTCGTCTCAGACACCGCTTCTCCCATCGTTTCTGTCGTGGTCAGGAAATCTATCTTACTCGGGCGAGCCCGGAGTGAGCGCGAGGTATCGCTGCGTGAACTCTACGATCACGACGCTGGGGTGGTATGCCTCGATGAGAGAGGCGACATCCGTGGGATGCTCCGCGTCGAGGGCGTGGCCAACCTGAATGGTGTATTCGAAGGTCGCGGCCACGTCGGGACCGAGGTTGTTGCCCTGCGAGTCGCGCACGATGAGCGCGGTGCCGCGTCCGTTGGGGTTGTACGTCAGCGCCGGCTTGTTCTCGAAATCGATGGGGGTGGCCAGGGACACCTCGGGGGCGCCCGTCACCTCGGCCATGCGCGCGGAGGCGTCCGCGAGCTCGTCGCGCGAGTCCAGCCGAAGCATGCGCACCGAGCCGGGGTCCTGCGCGTAGGTGGGAATCGCCCACGGGCCGGTGGCGCTCGGCGCGCCCAGGCCCTCGTACTCGTTGGGGGCGTCGGATGTCGACACGCCGGAGGGCGCGAGGGAAGGCAGGCCCGACAGGGACGGGTTGAGTGCCCCCAGGCACGTCAGGGTCTGGTTCCAGGCCACGTGCGCCGCGTAAGGCGACCAGTGCGGGTTGACGGCCGAGTACAGGGGTGCGTCCGTCGTGGCGCGCGCGTCGACGAGGCCCTGGCGCACGTCCACCCACGGGTGGGCGGGTAGCGCGGTACGCATGAGGTCCATGGAGGTGGTGCCGCGCAGCGGGTCGGTCCACTGCGGCAGCTTGTCGGAGTAGACGTCCCAGGTGGCCGGGGCGGGCAGGAACATGGTGGTCGCGCCGTTGGCGTCGCCCGCCTGCTCGATGGCCGTCATGTAGCGGTCCCACGCGCCGATCTGGTCGGCGTTGGGGCGCACGCGGCCCAACGCCTGTGAGAAGTTCGCGTTGAAGACGTCGGAGAGGAAGAAGTACCCGTCGCGCCCCTCGACGTAGGTGCTCACGCCGGTCATGCCCGCCTGGAACGAGGCATCGGCGGCGTCGGTGGGCAGGTATCCGGCGGTGCCGGCGATGCCCGGCGTCCAGGGGCCCAC